>JAFMHE010000005.1:0-16705 GCA_017854675.1 Paracoccaceae bacterium
GACACGCGCAGGGCAGGTTCTTTGGTCGTTGCAGCGTTGATCGGGGTTGCGACACTTTTGCTGTGGTGGGTGCTGGCGTAGACCAGCCGTTTGGCGTAAAAGGCGGCATATGGAAGATCCAAAAGACCCCAAAATGTCCGGCCGCATTGCCATGATCGCCCTGCTTGTTGCAGGCGGATTGGCTTGGCTGATGATCTGGATCGCCGGCTAGCGCGCCTTTGGCGGACCACATCACAAAATAGCCGACAGATCATTGCCGCCTGCGATGCTTTGGCGTTATGACGTGGGGGATCACTTTCCTGGGACAGATGGCTTTGTATGGCGCATTATTTTATCAACGCAAAGCTGATTGACCCTGAGGCCGGTACGCTGACCGAAGGGACTGTGATCGTCGAGGGTGAACAGATCGCGGCAGTGGTTGCGGGCACGCCCACCCTGCCCGGCGATGCGCAGATCACCGATTGTCAGGGCAAATACCTTGCCCCCGGTATTGTCGATCTGGGTGTCAAAGTCTGCGAACCCGGTGAGCGGCACAAAGAAAGCTATCGTTCTGCTGGAATGGCGGCAGCGGCGGGGGGTGTGACCACGATGATCACGCGGCCCGACACGGACCCGCCCATCGACAGCCCCGAGGTGCTGGAATTCGTCACCCGACGCGCGAATGAGGCGGCACCGGTGCATGTCATCGCGATGGCGGCGCTGACCAAAGGGCGTGCCGGGCGCGAGATGACCGAAATCGGGTTTCTGATGGACGCAGGTGCGGCGGCCTTCACCGATTGTGACCATGTGATCAGCGATACCAAGGTCTTTTCCCGTGCGTTGACCTATGCGCGTAGTCTGGGTGCGCTTGTCATTGCCCACCCGCAAGAGCCGATCCTAAGCGCGGGGGCTGCTGCAACGTCAGGCAAGTTCGCATCGCTGCGCGGGTTGCCTGCGGTATCGCCCATGGCGGAACGCATGGGGCTGGACCGCGACATTGCGCTGATCGAAATGACCGGGGCGAAATACCACGCGGACCAGATTACGACCGCGCGGGCTCTGCCTGCGCTCAAGCGGGCCAAAGATAACGGTCTGGACATCACCGCAGGCGTCGGCATTCACCATCTGACGCTGAATGCGCTAGATGTGGCTGATTACCGGACGTTCTTTAAGCTAAAGCCCCCCTTGCGTGACGAAGAAGACCGCATCGCGGTGGTCGAGGCGGTTGCCAGCGGGTTGATTGACATCATCTGCAGCATGCACACACCGCAGGACGAGGAAAGCAAACGGCTTCCGTTTGAAGAGGCCGCGTCAGGTGCGATTGGACTGGAAACGTTGCTGCCTGCCGCGATGCGGCTGGTGCATGCGGAGATGATGGACCTGCCGACGCTGTGGCGCGCGCTGTCGCTGAACCCGGCGAAACGCTTGGGCCTGCCGGGCGGGCGTCTCGCGGTTGGCGCACCGGCTGATCTGGTGCTTTTTGATCCAAATGCACCCTTTGTACTGGATCGCGCCACATTGCGGTCAAAGTCTTTGAATACGCCATTTGACGGAATGCGCATGCAGGGTAAGGTACTGCAAACCTACGTATCCGGAACCTGCGTATATAAGGCGAGCTGATGCCCACAATCGAGACGACGACAATTGCACTGATACTGTGGGCCATTTTTGGCTACGGGATCGGCTCTATCCCGTTTGGTCTGGTGCTGGCGCGGGTCATGGGGCTGGGTAATCTGCGCGAAATCGGGTCGGGCAACATCGGTGCGACAAACGTATTGCGGACCGGCAACAAAAAAGCTGCCGCGCTGACACTGTTGCTGGATGCAGGCAAAGGCGCATTTGTCGTTCTGATTGCCAAGCTACTTGCAAACCCGGACGCCGTTCAATTGGCCGCACTCATGGCGATGATTGGTCATTGCTATCCTGTCTGGCTGCGTTTCAAGGGCGGCAAAGGCGTTGCAACGTTTCTGGGTATTATGCTGGCACTGGCATGGCCCGCCGGGATCGGGTGCTGCATTGCGTGGCTTATCGGCGCAGGCATATCGCGCATGTCGTCGATGGGCGCATTGGCAGCCGCATCCGCGTCCACGTTCCTGCTGGTTTTCCTTGGGTACGGATACATTCTGCTGTTGGGCATTGCGCTGACGATCCTTGTCTTTTGGCGCCACCGCGCGAACATCCACCGCGTCCGTGCGGGAACTGAGCCGAAAATCGGGCAACAGGGGTGACCCCACCCGCAGATGTGGTCGCCCGCATCAAGGATTTGCCACTGGGGTCGTTTCGCGGTGTGGCAGATGGACGGTCCTATCTCGTTACACGCAGCATTTTCAGCGATGGACGTGCGATCAAACTGGTCGGCCAAGAGCTTGGCGGTCGTGATTATATCAGCCTGAATCTTTATGAACTGTCGCGCGGGCCACAGCTTTATCCATGCGAAATGCCCAGCGCCAAAGTGATAGATTTTGTGCGAATGTTCCGTCTTGATCCACCTAAGTAGGCAGCGTAGACGCGCTGCTGAGAACCCGCTCTTTGACGAAAACGCGCGCGCCAAGAAACCAGCACCATAGAGACACAATTCTGCCGCGCCTTCGGGCGACGGTCGCGTAAACCCTGCGGGAGAACGCAAATGTTGAAAGCCTATCTGGAAAGCTACGGAAACTTTATCCTGCGGGCCTTCGATTTTCACAGCCGCGCGCGGCCCATCGAATATTGGGCTGTCTTTCCCGTAATCTGGGGGCTTATCCTTTATGCGCTGACGATTGATATCACCAACGTCTGGTACACACTGCTTGCGGGGCAACGCATTTCTCTGAATCCGCTGGCCTATCTTTCCGGATTGATATTTCTTTTGACGCTGATCCCCAGAATGGCGCTGAACGTGCGGCGTCTGCACGACAGGGATCGCAGCGCTTTGTGGCTTTTCTTTCCTGTCGTGTTCAGTCTGTCCCTGCCTGTTGCAATCATTGCGTTGGCGGGCTGCATGATGAATTCAAGCCTGACGGGCGTTGCCAATGGGCCGGATGAACTCTCGAACGTCTTTTATCCCGTCAAACTCTACCTGATTTCACCGGCCATGTTCTGGCAAGAGATGTTTGCCATCGCACGTGCATTCGAGGCACTGGGATCAGAAACAATCGGCAGCCTGATATCGGAAATCTACGGGTACAGCGGCGCGGTCGATGTACGCCGCGATGCGACCAATGTTAAGAACGAGATCGAAGGCGATTTTTCACATACCCTCAGCGTGTTCTTTGCCGTTGCCGCCTTGATCTGCACACCACCGCTCACTGCGCTGATGCACACTTTCTTTGCCGCGCTTCCATCCTCGGAGAAGAATAACAAATACGGCCCCGGAAAGCTGGGCAAGTTACAGTACAAAACCAAACCTGACACCGAGCACAATCCATTCGCGGGCTATGCGTTGCTTTATGAAAAAACCGACGAGGAAAAAGCAATGCAGCAGCAGCGCAAAGAGCTCGAAATGAAAAACCTGTACCGCCAACGGGTTTTGGGTCAGCAGTAACGCGTCTTTGGATCAGTAGCTGTACTCCGCATAAACACGCTTCATATCACCACCCCAAGAGCCATGGTAATCCTCCAGCAACTCATCTGCTGGCACTTTACCGGTTTCGACACTTTCCTTGAGCGCGTTCAGGAAATGCGTCTCATCCGGGACCATGCCACCTGCGCCGGGACGCGCACGGGCTTTCAAACCCTGCTCTGACAAGGCGACGGCTTCGCGGGCGATGTCATGCATGTTGATCCCTGTGACCTTGGCCTGCAACCCGTCAACAGAGGCCGCAACCCGCAAGGCGTCATGCTGCGCCGGTGTCCAGTCTGCGACCAGATCCCACGCGCCATCCAGCGCGTCCTGATCATAGGTCAGACCCACCCAGAACGCAGGCAATGCACACAACCGCCGCCAAGGACCGCCATCCGCGCCACGCATTTCGATAAACTTTTTCATCCGGGCCTCTGGGAAAGCCGTGGTCAGATGGTCCGCCCAATCGCTGAGCGTGGGTGTTTCACCGGGCAATGCAGGCAGTTTGCCTTTCATGAAATCACGAAAAGACTGCCCGAGCGCATCAATATATTTACCGTCGCGGTAGACGAAATACATCGGCACATCGAGCGCGTATTCCACCCAGCGTTCGAACCCGAAATCATCGTCAAACACGAACGGCAATGTGCCGGTGCGCGACGCATCCAATTCGCGCCAGACCTTGCTGCGCAGGGACTTATACCCGTTTGGCTTACCCTCAAAGAACGGCGAATTGGCAAACAATGCCGTCGCAACAGGTTGCAAGGCGATGGCCACGCGCATTTTCTTGATCATGTCCGCTTCGGACCCAAAATCAAGGTTCACTTGCACTGTGCAGGTCCGGCGCATCATCACGCGGCCCATGGTGCCGACGCGACCCATGTAGTCGTTCATCAGGCGGTAGCGCCCCTTGGGCATCAAATCCATCTGTTCGTGGGTCCATTCAGGTGCCGCACCCAAACCGATAAAACCCACACCGATCTCATCGGCCACTTCACGGACCTCGCGCAGGTGGGTGTTTACCTCATCGCAGGTCTCGTGAATTGTCTCGACCGGTGCGCCAGAAAGTTCGAGCTGCCCACCGGGTTCCAGCGAAATGTTCGCACCGTCTTTTTCGAGGCCAATCAGGTAATCACCCTCCTTGACAGGTGCCCAATTGTGCCGGTCACGCAGCCCCTCCAGCATCACGCGGATCGAGCGCGGACCCTCATAAGGCAGTGGCAAAAGCGTGTCTTTGCAATAGCCGAATTTCTCGTGTTCGGTGCCAATGCGCCATTGATCCTTGGGCTTGCAGCCATCTGCAAGGTATTCGACAAGTTGTTCATGCCGCTCGATGGGGCCGCCGCCGGACTGGGGAATTGACATTGCTTTGGCTCCGTAGATGGGTTCGTTTGACCGCAGGGATGGGCGGATTTGGCGGGGGTGTCAATGCAACAAGGCACCTTCAGGACGCAGCGGACCGCGGTGCCAGATCACAACAGCTTGACGGGGATTGTTGTTGAGCGTGTGCAGCATCCGCTCCGTCTTGAGGCCCGGCAGCGTGGCAAAGGCGTCAAACAGCGCCTCGGAACCGGCGGCATTTACCGGGATCAGCAAGGCGGGCGACCCTTCTTGTGTCAGCCGCCAGTGTGCGGGAAACAGCGTGCCGTCCAGTGTCAGGCTTTGCAGTTCACGCAAGGCAACACTGCCCCCCGTCAGAGGGCCAAAATAGGTCACTTGCCCCTCATCAACCTGAACCGCGCCCGCACCACCCCCGGCCCCGCGAAAGCGCCCGCGCTGTATGCCCAGCCAAATGAGCGCCACACCCGCCACCAGCAAACCGTATCCCGGTATCGCCAGCAAGAAACCCGGCCCCAGAATAAACCAAATGCCAAAAAGCGCCACAAGGCCACCAAGCAGAACCTCGCGCCAGCGCCAGATCGCAGCCTGTGCTTCGGGCCTAAAGAAATCCATTGATATGCCCCTTCATGCCCAATCGCCTAGCGTCTGTTGCCATAGGGTCATTGCCGCGACCGCCGCCGTGTCCGCGCGCAGGATACGCGGACCCAGCGTGACGGAATGCACATGCTCAAGCCCCCGCAGACGCGCACGTTCACCATCAGAAAAACCACCCTCCGGCCCGATAAAGATAGCCCAAGGCCCTTTGAGGGTCGCAATATCAGAAAGACCCGATGTCTCGCCCGCCAATGCCTCGTCTGCGAACAGGATACGCCGCGCCGGGTTCCAATCGGCCAACATCCTGTCAAACCGGACGGCATCAGCCACTTCGGGAACATATGTGCCACCGCATTGTTCTGCGGCCTCGACCGCGTGGGCTTGCAGGCGGTCGCGCTGAATGCGGCCTGAATTGGTGAACTGCGTCATCATCGGCACGATCCGCGCCGCGCCCATCTCTGCCGCTTTCTCGACGATAAAATCGGTGCGCGCTTTCTTGATCGGGGCAAAGCACAGCCACAGATCAGGGGGCATCTGCAAGGGCGCGCTTTGGTCGCGACACTCAAGCGTGCCGCCGCGTTTACCCGCCTGAACAATCTCGGCCTGCCATTCGCCATCACGTCCGTTGAATAGCGCCACCGCGCCGCCGACAGCCTGCCGCATCACCCCGAAAAGGTAATGCGCCTGCGCCTTGTCCAGCGTTACGGATTGCCCCGCACCCAAAGGGTGCTCTACATAAAGTCTAATCTTTGCACTCATGGGTTCGATATATGCAAGACCAGCCGCCTTCACCAGATGCAGTCGAAAAACAGGGAACTGTCGCAGATGCACCCAGTGACAATTGGGTCGATTTGTATGCGCCTGCCTTTGCAAGGCCCTATCTGCGGCTAAGCCGTGCGGACAGGCCGATTGGCACGTGGCTGTTGCTGTTGCCGTGTTGGTGGGGGCTGGCGCTGGCGATCTTGTATGATCAAAGCCCGCGTTGGGAGGATTTGTGGATACTCATCGGCTGCGCGATTGGCGCGTTCTTGATGCGGGGTGCGGGCTGTACGTGGAATGACATCACGGACCGCGATTTTGACGGACAGGTCGCGCGCACCCGTTCACGGCCGATCCCGTCGGGTCAGGTTTCGGTGAAAGGCGCGGTTGTCTGGATGATTATTCAGGCGCTTTTGGCGGCGTTGATTCTGTTTACCTTTAACCGGGCGGCCATTTCTCTGGGCGTTCTGTCGCTGCTACTGGTGGCGATTTACCCGTTTGCCAAGCGGTTCACGTGGTGGCCGCAGGTGTTTCTGGGGCTCGCGTTCAATTGGGGTGCGCTGCTGGTCTGGACCGCGCACACCGGATCATTGGGCTGGCCTGCAGTGTTTTTATATGGCGCTGGCATTGCGTGGACGTTGTTTTATGACACGATCTATGCCCATCAAGACACCGAAGACGATGCGCTGATTGGCGTCAAATCCACCGCAAGACTGTTTGGTGAGAACACCGGCAAATGGCTGCGCTGGTTTTTGGTGGCGACAGTTGGACTGATGGGGTTGGCGGTGATTTTGGCCGGCACACCGAATGCATCGGTCCTTGCGCTGGTGCTGGCACTGGGCGGACCTTGGGCAATGGGGTGGCATATGGCCTGGCAATTGCGGGGGCTCGACATCCACAATCCGCAGAAAATGCTGCAATTGTTCTGGGCCAACCGCGATACCGGCGTGATCCCGCTTGTGTTTTTTGCAGCATCCTTGCTGGCATGATTGCACCCACCGACCCGTGGGCGTATCAACGGCGCAACAACAACTGCACAAAAGCTGACCCATGCGCCTGTCCTCTCTGCTGATCATTGCACTGACCTTCTTTATGGCTGGCGTCGTTTCCCTTGTGGCGGCGAATTTTTCAGTGACCCTGATCGAAGAGAACTCGGAAATCGGCGTGCGCGATGCGTTGGACAACGAGGGCATGACATGGGCCGAAGTGCAGGCAGATGGTTTGCAGGTCACGCTGGCGGGCATCGCCCCGACCGAAGCGGTGCGGTTTCGCGCACTGACCACGGCCGGCTCTATTGTGGACGCCGCCCGCGTCATTGACCAGATGGAGGTCGAAGCACAGGCCGCCATCGCGCCACCCCGCTTTTCCGCAGAAATCCTGCGCAATGACAGCGGTATTTCCATGATCGGCCTGATCCCCACAACCACAGACCGCGAGGCGGCGATTGCGCGTTTCAGCAAGGTCGCAGGCACCGCAAATGTCGCGGACCTGCTTGAGGCGGCGGATTACCCCGCCCCCCCGGGATGGGAAGATGCGTTCAGCTTTGGCATCAACGCGATGGCGCAATTGCCGCGTGCCAAGGCGTCGATTGACGCAGGCCGCGTTGCCATCACGGCCATTGCCGACAGCGTGGCGGACAAGGCGCAGATGGAAAACAACCTTCGCCGTGCAGCGCCGCCAAACTTGCGGCTGATGCTGGACATCGCAACGCCGCGCCCGGTGATCACGCCTTTTACGCTGCGCTTTGAGATCGACGCCGATGGCGCGCGGTTCGATGCCTGCTCTGCGGATACGGACCGCGCCAAAGAACGTATTCTGGCCGCCGCCCAAGCGGCAGGTATGCAAGACACACCGCGGTGCACCTTGGGTCTTGGCGTGCCCAGCCCGAGTTGGTCAGATGCCGTTGCCCAAAGCATTGACGCGCTCGCTGAATTGGGCGGAGGATCGGTCAGCTTTGCCGATGCGGACATTACGTTGACCGCCCAAGCGGGCACGGACCAAGACAGATTCGACAATGTGGTCGGTGCATTGGAAGGGCGTCTGCCCGAGGTTTTCGCACTGCTGGCGCAATTGCCCAAGGTAGAAGATCCAAACCGGGGGCCGGCGGAATTCACCGCGACCCTCAGCCCCGAAGGTCAGGTTCAATTGCGCGGTCGCGTCAGTGACAGCGGCCTGCGCGATCTGGCCGAAAGCTATGCCAAGGCACGGTTCGGATCGGACAAAGTGTACATGGCAGCGCGCGTTGTAGAGGACTTGCCAAACGATTGGGCGGCGCGCGTTCTGACCGGACTGGAAGCGCTGGCGTCCCTCAACAACGGCGCAATGGCTGTGACAGCCGAAAAAATGACCGTGACCGGCAACACTGGAAACCCGCAGGCGAACACAGAAATTGCATCGCTGCTGGCCAGCAAACTGGGTGAGGCTGCGGCCTATGACATCAACGTCACCTATCAGGAAAAGCTGGACCCGGTGCTGGGCTTGCCGACGCCGGATGAGTGCGAGGCCGAAATCGGCAGTGTTTTGCAAAGCGGCAAGATCAACTTTGAGCCGGGCAGTGCCACGATTGACGCCTCTGCCCTCACGATCATGGACGCAATCGCCGACATCCTGAAACGCTGCGGTGATCTGCAGCTGGAAATTCAGGGCTATACCGACAGCCAAGGCCGCGAGAGCATGAACCTTGCCCTGAGCCAGAGCCGTGCAGAATCGGTTTTGAACGAACTGCGCGCGCGCCGGGTGTTGACCGGATCGTTCACCGCCAAAGGCTATGGCGAGGAGAACCCGATCGCAGATAATGGATCAGAGGCGGGTCGCGAGGCCAACCGTCGAATCGAATTTCGCCTAATCCGAGCGGATACCGTGGCGACACCGGCAGAAACAACGCTGGAAAGTGACGGCCAATCAGGCGATACAGACGGCGATACATCCCAAGAAGGCACGACTGATGAGCAGAACTGAATTCGTCCTCGCTACGGCGATCATTCTTTTCGTTGCCTTCTGTCTGGGATGGTTTGCCAATTGGCTGCTGCACCGCTTTACCCGCGTGGCACCCGATGACGTCGCACAGCTGGACCGGATGAGCCAGGATTTGCACGAAGCCGAAGAGACGCGTGATCAGGCGATCACTTATCTGCAGCAACGCGAGGCCGAGCTGACCAATCAGCTATCCCAGACCGAAGCAGAGCTGCGCGCCGCCATGGACGGCCTGCGCGATGCCCGCCATGAGGCCGAGGAAATGCGTAACTATATCGAAGATCAAGCCGCCCGGATCAGGGGCGGCGGCGAAGTGTTTTCCTCTAAACGCTAACCCGATCAGGCGACCGTCAGAACGGCACATTCCGCGTTTTTGCTGATACTTTGCGACGTGCTGCCCATAAAGAGCCCCCGCAGATTGCCCAAACCGCGACGGCCCGTCACAATCAGATCAGCCTGCACTTTTTTGGCCAAGACCAATACATCCTCTGCAGGATCGGAATGCCCGATGTGCACCTCGATGTCTGGTTGGCCAGCAGCCGCTGCCAGTTCTTTTGCACGCGCACCCACGCTTTCAGCCGCCTCTCGCAACTGGTCCTGATGTGCTGCATTGGGACCGACATAAAAGCCCGAGATCGCTTCGGCGGCATAGGCAACCGTTTCGTCTTTCGGGGTGTGGGATAGCCGCAGAACGGCGCCGAATTTTTCGCTGATTTCGCACGCCATTTTCAAAGCCCGCTCGGAGGCTTCAGAGCCGTCAAAACCGATAACAATAGACTTAATCAAGTGCTCTCTCCCTTATGGATGATGGGAGCGTAGCAGATGCGCAGAATGCCAACCTTGATGTGGGTCAAGCTATGGCTGGCGCTACCAACGGTTCAGCGCGGCTTCATCTTCGTCTTTGGCGGCGACCCATGCGGCCCCATTGGCGGAAATTTCACGTTTCCAGAACGGGGCGCGGGATTTGAGGTAGTCCATCAGGAATTCCGCGCCCTCGAATGCATCCTTGCGGTGCCGCGCGGCGGTGGCGACCATCATGATCAATTCACCCGGCACCAGACGCCCATAGCGGTGGATCACCAGCGCATCACCTAGCGAAAACCGGGTCATTGCCTGTGTTGCGATGTCGGTTAGCGCCGCTTCGGTCATGCCGGGATAATGTTCGATTTCCATCGCTTGCATGGGATCGTCCGGCAGATCGCGCACAATGCCTGTGAAGGTGACAATTGCACCCATATCGACGTGACCTGCGGCAAAGGCGGCGCTTTCCCTCCCCAGATCAAATGGTGCTTCTTGCACGCTGACACGCATGGCTCAGCCCCCGGTCATCGGTGGAAAGAATGCGACCTCGCGGACCCCAGCAAGTGGTGCGTCAAAGTCGGTCAATTCCTGATCAACGGCCACACGCAATGCCGAAAGGTCTGAAAATGCGACGGCATAGCGGTCTTCGCGTGCGGACAGCTCTGCAACCAGCTCTGCGACCGTTGCGGCGTTGGTCTCGACCTTCTCACGCGGCAAACCGATCCGTTCGCGCACCCAAGCGAAATAGAGCACATCCATTAACGGTCCTCCTTTAGATGGGGCATGGCCTTGATCAGATAGTCCGCCCCTGTGATTGCTGTCAGCCCAGCGGCGACCCATAGCAACCAAAGCCCCGCAAGACCGGCATATTCCATGCCTGCCAGTTTCCAGCGCAGACCCAGAACGTCATCTTCGGTGCCGTTCAAAATAGCCCCGATCAAATCCTGATCCATGCCAAAGACCGACATCCCCAAATAATGCTCAAACACACCTTGGCTGAACAGCACCGCGATCGCGGTCATTTGAAAGGTGGTTTTCCACTTGGCCAAGGGCGTCACCTTGAGGGTTCCCGCCACGTCGCCCAGATATTCGCGCAGGCCAGATACGAACACTTCACGGAACAGGATCACAGTTGCAGGCAGCACCAGCCACGGCGACCAACTGGAGAACCCGATGATCACCATCAGTGCAATCACGACCATCGCCTTGTCGGCAATCGGATCCAGCATCGCGCCCAGTTTGGTTTCCTGTTTCCAAGCACGGGCAAGATACCCGTCAAACCAGTCCGTCACAGCCGCAGACACGAACAGGATCAGCGCAAACCAGTCCGCATAGGGCCGCGTGAAATACAAGAACATCACCGCAACCATAGGGGCCGCGAACAGCCGCATCAGCGTAAGTATATTAGGCAGATTCCACTTCATAGGTGCACCCTACCTTGCGCGGCGCAGGCGTAAAAGCACCAAACTTTTTGAAGCGCCGGATTCGCGTTGATCGTGCAGCGCAGGTCTCAGCCCGCACAGGCGTGCGGGTCTATCCCCGTTCGTGGAAATACGCATAGATCGTCTCGGCCAACGCGCCTGATACGCCAGCGACAGCCTTGAGATCGCTCAGGTTTGCGCGGCCTACAGCCTTGGCTGATCCAAAATGTGCAAGCAGCGCCCGCTTGCGTGCGGCCCCGACGCCGGGCACATCATCAAGCGGGGTCGCCCCCACGGCCTTGGCGCGTTTTGCGCGGTGCGTACCAATCGCAAATCTGTGCGCCTCGTCCCGCAAGCGTTGCACGAAATACAGCACCGGATCGTTGTGGCGCAGCGCCATGGGGCGCTTGCCGACGCGGTGGAATTCTTCCTTGCCTGCATCGCGGTCAACACCTTTGGCGACACCGACCATCGGGATATCCTCAACCCCGAATTCCCGCATGATTGATGCAACGGCACTGACCTGCCCCGCACCGCCGTCGATCAACAACAGGTCGGGCCAATGCCCTTCCGTGCGGTCCGGGTCTTCCTTGATCAAGCGTTTGAACCGCCGGGTCAGGACTTCTTTCATCATGCCAAAATCATCGCCAGGGGTCAGTTCTTCGCCGCGGATGTTGAATTTGCGGTACTGGTTTTTCATCATACCATCTGGCCCCGCCACGATCATCGCACCGACCGCATTGGTGCCCTGAATATGGCTGTTGTCGTATACTTCGATCCGCGCGGGTGGTTTTGGCAACTCAAAAGCCTCTTCCAACCCCTTGAGCAGTTTCGTCTGCGTCGCAGTTTCGGCCATCTTTCGCGCCAGCGATTCGCGCGCATTGCGCAACGCGCCATCGACCAGTTCGGCCTTTTCTCCACGCTGGGGAACCAGCAGTTCAACCTTGCGGCCCAGTTTGCCGGTCAGGGCGTTGGCCATCAGGTCCGGGTTCTCGATCTCGTTGCTGAGGATCAGTTGCGGGGGCGGTTCGCGGGTGTCGTAGAACTGACCGATGAATGCCTCAAGCACCTCGGCGGCGTCCACATCGGCACCCACACGGGGGTAATAATCGCGATTGCCCCAGTTCTGGTTCGCCCGGATGAAAAACACTTGCACGCAGGCCTGCCCGTCGGCCATGTGCAGGGCGATGATATCGGCCTCTGACACGCCCTTGGGATTGATGCCTTGGGCCGTTTGCACCTGCGTCAATGCCTTGATCCGGTCGCGCAATGCGGCGGCGCGCTCGAACTCCATCGCCTCGGACGCTTCGTTCATGTCACGGGCAAGGCGGGCCTGAATGTCCGTCGTCTTGCCGGATAGAAATTTCTCGGCATCCTTGACGGTTTGTTGGTATTCTTCTTGCGATATCTTGCCGACGCAGGGCGCGCTGCAGCGTTTGATCTGATGTTGCAGGCAAGGACGCGTGCGGCTTTCGAACATCGCGTTTGAACAATCGCGCAGCAAAAACACACGCTGCAACTGGTTTAGCGTCCGGTTTACCGCACCGGCACTGGCAAAAGGGCCGTAATACGCACCCTTTTCCTTTTTCGCGCCGCGGTGTTTTTTGATCTGCGGATAGCCATGTTCAGCCGTGACAAGGATGTTGGGAAAGCTTTTGTCGTCCCGTAGCAGGACATTGAATTTCGGCTTGAGCTGCTTGATCAGATTCTGCTCTAGCAGCAACGCTTCGGTCTCTGTCTTGGTGGTCAGAAACATCATCGACGCGGTGTTGGCGATCATCCGTGCAATACGCCCCGAATGCCCCGAGGGCCGCGCATAATTGCTGACCCGCGCGCGCAAGTTCCGCGCCTTGCCAACATAAAGCACACGGCTTTCGGCATCGAGCATCCGGTAGACCCCCGGCGATGCGTCAATGGTCTTGAGATACGCCTGAATGACGTCATGGCCCAATGGGATATCTTGCGTTGTTTCGGTCATGCTTTGCTCTGATTCTCCGGGTTTCCTGCAACATGGCAAGGCCCACGACAAGTCTTAACATGTCCCCGCCACTTGTGGATAACTCTGAAGATAACTTGTTGGATGGTCGGATTTTCCTTTGTATCCAGCAGACTTCGCTGATGTGCCTATATTTTAGGCACATATGTAACCACATGATTCTAAGTGTTTTATTTATTAATGGTCTATGAACATACTGAATTCATAGGATTTTTATGACGCTTTCGTGACGCATTTCGTGAACAGTGCAGAACTTTAGCAACTGCGGTGCTCACTCAACGCCCAACACATCTGGCGTCTGCCATCCCAGATGCTGGCCCCCGTCCACACACAAAAGCTGCCCCGTGACCCCCGGCGCATCCAGAAAATAACCCAAAGCCGCCGTGATATCAGCGGGGTCTGCCCCACGTCCCAGAACCGTGTTGCGGCGTTGTGCTGCAAAATGCGCGTCACTTTGGCGGCTGCCCCGCAGCGTCGGTCCCGGCCCGATCGCGTTCACCCGGATATGTGGGGCCAGCGCTTGCGCGCTGGTCTGGGTCAACGCCCATAGACCCATCTTGGCCAGTGTATACGTCATGAATTCCGGCGTCAGTTTACGCACGCGCTGGTCAATCATGTTAATGATCAGCCCAGTGGCTTTCGGCTCTGCTTGCGCATCTATTTCGGGGGTCAGCCCCTGCGCTGCCATCGCTTGGGTCAGCACAAAAGGCGCGCGTAGATTGCTGCCCATGTGCCGGTCCCAACTGTCGCGCGTTGCACTGGTGACGGTGTCGTATTCAAAGATAGACGCGTTGTTGATCAGGCATGTCACGGGCCCGCCCAAGGCGGCGACAGCTTGGGGGAATAGCGCCTCTGTCGAGGCATCATCCAGCAGGTCCGCCTGCAGCGCGACCGCTGAGCGCCCCATTGCCTCAATCTGTGCGACTACCTCAAGTGCTGCGTCCTTGGACTGTGCGTAATGCACTGCAACGTCATATCCGCGACCGGCAAGATAGAGCGCCATTGCGCGCCCCAGCCGGTGACCTGCTCCTGTCACCAACGCACGCCCCATCACCACACTCCTTCTTACATCGTCAAAACAACAACCAGATAAAGCGCATATAGCGCACTCAACACGATCCCCCAGATGCGTGTGATGTCTTTTCCAAGATAAACGAAAGGTATCAGCAACAAAGACGCGCCCAGCATGACCCACAGATCAAACCGCAAGAACGCAGGGTCGACTTCAATCGGACCAACAAGGCTGGCGATGCCGATGATGGCAAGCAGGTTGAACATGTTTGACCCGATGACGTTGCCCAGCGCCACGTCCGCCTGACGGCGCAGGGCCGCCATTACTGTGGTCGCAAGCTCGGGCAGCGATGTTCCTATGGCGACCAAGGTTAGGCCAATCACCGTGTCGCTGACGCCGTAGGCGCGCGCGATGATCGTGGCATTGTCCACCAGCAATGTCGCCCCCAAAGGCAAACCGACCAGACCCAGAACCAGAAACAACCCGATCTGCCATTTCGGCATATTGGGGTCGGCGCCTTCGGGTTCTTCCTCTTCCTTGTTGTCTGCACGGTGATTGCGCGCATCGCGGAAAGCATCGCCCAGCACATAAGCCAAGGCCCCCAGCAGAACCAACGCCGCAATCCAGTCAAAGACACCGCGATACGCCAATGCGATAAACAACAGCGTTGCCGCGATCATGAAATTGAACGTCTTGCGGGTCTGGCATTCAGAGGTGTGCATCGTCGCCAGCAAGGCCGGAATACCCAGCACCAGCAGAATATTCGCAGTGTTGGAGCCGACCACATTGCCCATCGCAATGCCCGGCGCGTTGTCCAGCACCGCCTTGATCGAAATCAGCAGCTCAGGCGCGGAGGTGCCAAAGGCCACAATCGTCAGGCTGACGATCAATGCTGGCACACCAAGGCGCAACGAAAGGTTTACCGCGCCTTTGACAAGGGCGTCGCCTGCCAACAGCAAGATAACCAGCCCCAGACCCGACAGTAACCATGGCATCAACATCAGGTCTTTCCTTTACAACCGCACGGCCCTTTGCCGATGCGATACCGGCCACAATCGCCGCATTTTGTCTGTTTCAGCCGTTTGGACCCGAGCCAGTGCATCTTGCCGAACCACGCAAGCGTGCCCATGAAGACGAGAAAAAGAATGACGATTTTAGTAATCATGGTTCAGAGGCCAAAGCGCGCATAGGCTGCACGTTCCTCGATACCTTGCACCGCATCACCGACAATTTGCGCGCCAAACCGGGACAACAATCCCCGCTTTGCACCATAGCGACGGAACTGGACCTTTTTGCCGAAACGGTCCTGCATCATCGGTAGGATGTGACCGATCCCGTCGATCAGGCCCAATTCGGTCGCCCGCTGGGCCAGCCAGATTTCACCGGTGAACAGGTCCATATCTTCGGGCAGTTTGCCTGCACGCCGCGAAGCGATGTGGTCTTTGAAATTAACGTGAATGTCCTCAAGCAGCGTTTTCAACCGCGCGACATCCTCCGGATTCTCGGGGCGAAAGGGGTCCAGCATGCTTTTGGATTGGCCCGCAGTATATACCCGCCGCTCAACCCCGTATTTGTTGATCAGCTTGTCGACACCAAAGGACGCCGAAATCACCCCGATGGAACCAACGACCGATGACGGATCGGCGTAAATCTCATCCGCGGCGGCCGCCAGCCAATAGCCACCAGAGGCGGCGACATCCTCGACAAAGGCGATGACGGGGATGTTTTTTTCCTCGGCCAACCGCCGGATACGCGCCCCGATCAGCGAGGATTGCACAGGGCTGCCGCCCGGTGAGTTCACCTCGAGCGCGACCGCCGCAGGTTTGCCTTTGGCAAACGCTTTTTCAATGACAGGGCCAAGGGTCGCGTCATTCAGCGCACCGCGCCCTTGGGCACCAATAACGCCGGACAAACGTATCACAGCAACGGTCGGGTCGGATTTAACGAAAGGGAGCCATTTCTTCATGTTGAGACATGTAGAACGCGTGCGCCCCGCAAACAAGGCGCGGTTGCGATTATTGGCGGATGCGCCAGCCTGTGCGGAAAATCCACCAGATAAAGGTCAGGCAAGCAGCGGTGAACAGCCCAATGGCGAACAGGCTGGTCATGATCGGCACGTCGGCTGTGTCAAAAAACGCCCAGCGAAAACCAGAGATCAGGTAAACCACCGGATTGAACATCGAAATCGTCTGCCAGACAGGTGGCAACATTGAGATGGAGTAGAAAGAGCCGCCCAGAAACACCAGCGGTGTCACGATCAGCAAAGGCACGATCTGCAACTGTTCAAA
>JAFMHE010000005.1:16976-20347 GCA_017854675.1 Paracoccaceae bacterium
ATCGACTGCGTGATCACCGTTAACATGATCAGCCCCGGCACAATGAACGCGCCATAGCTGACGCCTTCGACCTCCTCGATACGACTGCCGATGGCGGCACCGAAGACGACGAAATACAGGGACGTTGAAATGACCGGCGCAAGAAAGCTTTGCGCGATGGTGCGGAAAAAACGGAACATCTCAAAGACGTAGATGGATTTGATGGCCGTGAAATTCATGCCGCGCCCTCCTCTTCATGGACAAGGTCGACGAAAATTTCTTCCAGACTGGATTGCCGTGTCACTACATCGCGCAGTGTCAGGCCCGCTTTGGCCACATCTGACAGCAGGGTCGTGATGCCCGTGCGTTCGGCGCGGGTGTCGTAGGTGTAGATCAACGCCTTGCCACCATCGGCCAAGCGCAGCGCGTCTGATCGCAGCGCGGCAGGCACTTCTGTCAACGTCTCGTCCAACTGCACTTCCAGTTCTTTTTGACCCATCCGGGCCATCAGCTTGTCCTTGTCCTCGACCAGCATCAACGCGCCCTTGGCAATCACACCCACACGGTCGGCAATCGCTTCGGCTTCTTCGATGTAATGGGTCGTAAGGATGATCGTCACACCGTCTGCCTTGAGGTCTGCAACGATGTTCCACATGTCCTTTCGCAGCTCCACATCGACGCCCGCTGTCGGTTCGTCCAAAAACAACACGCGCGGATGATGCGCCAGCGCCTTGGCAATCAGCACACGCCGCTTCATCCCGCCCGAAAGTTCCCGGATCTGGTTGTCTTTCTTGTCCCACAGCGAAAGCTGGCGCAGCACCTTTTCGATGGCCGCATCATCTGATGCTTTGCCAAATAGCCCCCGTGAGAAGCGCACAGTGTTGATAACCCGCTCGAACGGCTCAAGGCTGATCTCTTGGGGGACAAGTCCGATCATCGAACGCGCCGCACGGTAGTCTTTGATGATGTCATGCCCGCCCACGGTCACGCTGCCTGACGTGGCGGTTGTGATGCCACACACCGTTGAAATCAATGTGGTCTTTCCCGCCCCATTAGGACCAAGCAAGGCAAGGATCTCACCTTCTTTGATGCCAAGCGAGACGCCTTTCAGCGCCTCGAATCCACCCTTGTAGGATTTACGCAGATCCGTGATTTCAACGATATTCGACATGGCGTGGCCCCCTATTGGAGGGGCAACCTAAACCAGCGTGTCCAAAGACAACAGAGGTGCCTAGCCTTTTGAACGCCCGAACCAGCCTTTTTTCGCAGGGGCATCCTCTGCCCCGGTCTCATCCGCCACAGCAGGCCGTTCCAAAGAGGTTTGCAGGTTCTCAAAGAACTGATCTGCCATCTTTTTGGCAAATCCGTCGATGATCCGGCTGCCCAACTGCGCCAGCTTGCCGCCAACCTTGGCCTCTACGTCATAACTCAACTCTGTACCGCCATCTTTTTCAACCAGCCGCACCACTGCGCCACCCTTGGCAAAGCCTGCTGCACCGCCCTTACCCGAACCGTCGATGACCATTGATGTGTTGGGCACCAGATCGGTAATCGTGACTTCGCCTTTGAACGTCGCTTTGACCGGGCCCACTTTTTGAACCACGGTTGCCTCGTACCCTTCCTCGACCGATCCTGTGACTTCCTGCGCGCCGGGCACACAGTTTTTCAGCATCTCGGGGTTGAGCAGGGCCGCGTAAACTTCGGACGGGGGCACGGCGATCTGGCGGGTGTCGGACATTTGCATCGGGCTGGCTCCTTTATGGATTGAGTTCAGACATGTAACGCTGCGGCATGCAGGGCCGCAAGCGCCGCGTTACTTTGACACTTCGATAACAACCTTGCCTGTGGCCTTGCGCGTGCGCAACAAGTCCAACGCAGCATTCGCTTGGGCCAATGGCAACACATTGCTGACATGCGGCTTTAGTTTGCCCGCAACATACCAATCAATCAGAACCTTGAAGCTATCTGTCAGCACCTTTGGGTTTAGTTTCGCATAAGCCCCCCAGTACAGGCCAAGGACCGACAGGTTCTTGACCAACAGAATGTTGGCGGGGATTTGCGGCACCTCGCCGCTGGCAAAGCCAAGCGGCAGCAGGCGCGCCTCCGGGTTGCAGGCGCGCATCGCGGCCTTGAACTGATCACCGCCAACCGGGTCATAGACCACGTCAGCACCACCCAACCCTTTTACAATTTCGCGGATGTCGTCGACCTCGGAATCAATCACATGATCCGCGCCAAAACCTTTGCAGATCTCCAGCTTGTCGGCCCCGCGCGCGCAGGCAATAACCTCTGCGCCCATCAGCTTGCCCAATTCCACTGCCGTCAGGCCAACACCGCCAGAGGCACCCAACACCAACAGCCGCTCACCCGGTTGCAACCGGGCCTTGTAGTCAAGGGCGACATGGCTGGTGCCGTAGGCAATCAAAAACGCCGCTGCATCGACCGAGTTCATATCATCAGGTATGGCAACGCAGACGTCCGCCGGAATCGCGGCATATTCAGACAAACCGCCAGTACCGGCATAGGCCGCGATGCGCTGGCCAACTTGTAAGCTGGTCACACCATCACCAACCTCTTTCACCGTGCCTGCCAATTCCATGCCAAGCGTGAAGGGCAATGACGGCTTTTCCTGATAGGTGCCCTTGATCATCAGCGTGTCGCCAAAGTTCATGCCGCAGGTATCGACGCGCACCAGAACCTCGCCCGCCGCTGGCACCGGCATCTTGAGGTTCTGCAGTGTGAGCGGTTCGTCATAGGCGGTTACTTGCATGGCTCGCATGATCTGACATCCTTTGGGTTGGTGCGCGCAAATTCTCAGAGGGGGGGCAGTTTGACAAGACCGCCAAGCGCAGAACGTTAGGACCGGCTGTTCCCGTTGCCGATGCGATTCTGCGCCCGGAAGATGCTGTTTTCGCACCACCACAACAATGAAAACAGATCCCACCCCAAATGCGACAATCCGCCCCACCTGTTAGCGACACTCTATTAAGTAAGTGATCGCAGCTAAAAGCGCGATATCGCGGCATCAGGGTCGGTTTCCCTTGAGAACCGCCACATTTTCCCACAAAAAGGGCAAACTCGACCCCGACCCGCATTTCAGGAGTTGCCGTGTCCCTTTTCCTTATCGTTGCCCTGCCATTTTTGGGCGCGCTTTTGCCTGGATTGATGATTTCTGCAGGACGGCAGGCTTGTGCTGGCATCACGTTCACCGTCACGCTGGCCGCGTTTATCGGGTTGCTGACAAACCTGCCTGCGGTGCTGGCCGGCGAGGTTGTCACGACAGGCATCAACTGGATGCCAACGCTGGGGTTGAACGTGAATTTGATGCTGGACGGGCTCGGGTTCTTTTTTGCCCTGCTGATCCTTGGCATCGGCCTTTTGATCATCACCTA
>JAFMHE010000005.1:20852-41096 GCA_017854675.1 Paracoccaceae bacterium
CTGTCTGGCACACCGGAATGGTTTGTGATCGTCACCACCGCTGGTCTGGTCACGATGGTGCTGGGCGCGGTCATTGCGCTGTTCAAACATGATCTCAAGGCGCTTTTGGCTTTTTCAACCGTCAGTCATCTGGGTCTGATCACCATGCTTTTGGGCACAGGCACCGCATTCGGCGCGATGGCTGCGGTGTTCCACATCCTGAACCACGCGACATTCAAGGCGGCGCTGTTTATGTCCGCCGGTATCATCGACCACGAAACCCACACCCGCGACATTCGCCGTTTGGGCGGGCTGCGCCATTTGATGCCTATCACCTTTGTCATTGCTTCCGTCGCGGCCCTGTCGATGGCCGGTATTCCTTTACTCAACGGCTTCCTGTCCAAAGAAATGATGCTGGAAGAAGCCAACCACACCGTTCTGTTCAACACGCCATGGCTGGTGCCGGGGCTTGCGGTTCTGGGGTCGCTTTTCTCGGCCGCCTATTGTTTCCGCCTGATCGGGCACACGTTCATGGGGCCAAAGCGCGATGATTATCCTGCAAAGCCACATGATCCGCCTGTGGGCTTGTGGTTGCCGCCTGCCCTGCTGGTCGTGCTGGTCATTGTGATTGGCTGTGCGCCATTCTTGGCGGAACCTTTCGTCAAACTTGTTACCGCTTCGGTCTTGGGCGACGCCGCCGAAGTGCCAAAGGCCTATTTCAAGATATGGCATGGCTTGGTGCCGGCGCTGTATATGTCCATCGTTGCCGTTGTCGGTGGTCTGATCGCATTGGCCCTGTTCAACCCGCTGTTGCGCATGTGGGACGCTGCACCACGCCCCGAAGCAAAGACAATATTCGAGGCACTGATAGCCGCTGCCGTCGCTTTGGCGCGCGGTCTGATCCACACGCTGCACAACGGTGCATTCTCGCGCTATGCGGCCATCGCAGCCGTGACGATCACCGCCGTCAGCTATCATGCGTGGACCACCGGCACTGTTGGTCCCGCCACGCGTGACATGCAACCGGCAGGCCCGGTTGAGATCGCAGGCTGGGCCATGCTGGTCGCGGCCACCTGCGGGCTGGCATTCATGCACCGCAACCGCTTGCTGTCGTTGATCCTGATCGGTATCGTCGGCCTGATGGTATCGGTCGGTTTTGTGTTCTTCAGCGCACCCGACCTTGCCATGACCCAGATCACGGTTGAGGTGGTCACGATCATCCTGCTGCTGCTGGCGTTGAACTTCCTGCCGAACACCACACCGATTGAAAGCACGATTTTGCACCGCACCCGCGATGTGGTTGTGGCCATCGCAGGGGGGGCGGCGACATTCGCAATGTCATACCATTTCCTGCTACGCGACGCGGTGACGGCACCCATATCGGAGTTCCACCTTGCCAATTCCTACAAAGGCGGCGGCGGCACCAATGTGGTTAACGTGATCCTTGTCGACTTCCGGGGTTTTGACACCTTCGGCGAAATCATCGTGCTGGGTATTGCTGCCCTGCTGATCTACGCGCTGACGGAAACCCTGCTTGGCGGGCCAGTCCGCGCGCGCCTGCTGAACCGGGTGCCGGACCAGCCCCGGTCGGGCGCAAGCCATCCAATGATGATGGTGGTGATGACCCGCGTGATCATGCCGGTTGTCCTGCTGGTCGGTTTCTACATCTTCCTGCGCGGCCATAATGAACCGGGCGGTGGGTTCATCGCAGGTCTGGTCGTGTCGATCGCTTTTGTGATGCAATATATGGCAAGCGGGTTCAGTTGGACGTCTGCGCGCCTGCGCTATCCGTATCACGGTGTGATCGGGGCCGGTGTTCTGATTGCCGGTCTGACCGGCATCGGATCATGGTTTGTGGGCAAGCCGTTCCTGACCTCGGATTTCACCTATGTCCGAATCCCGCCATTTCAGGAGTTTGAACTGGCCACTGCCGCGCTGTTTGATCTGGGCGTCTTTTTGGCGGTTGTCGGTGCTGTGATGCTGTCGCTCGAGAGTTTCTCGAGGCTGGCGCGCCGCGCACATGTCAAGGACAGCGAACACCCCATGGATATTGACCCCTCGCGTGATCCACTTGATGACATGACCCCGACCAAGGAGGGCGTGTAACATGGAATTGCTTGTTGCTTCAGCCATCGGCATTTTGACCGCTGCGGGCCTGTATCTGGTGATGCGATTGCGGACGTTCCCGGTGATTATGGGCATCTCTCTTTTGACCTATGCGGTGAACGTTTTCCTGTTCGCCTCTGGTCGCCTGACTGTAGGCGCGCCCCCCATCCTGACGGACGCCACCACCTATGCCGACCCGCTGCCACAGGCGCTGGTTCTGACCGCGATTGTGATTTCCTTCGGAATGACCGCCGTGGTCGTGATGATCGCGCTTGGTGCCTATCTGGGCGCGGATGATGACAGTGTGAACGATCCCGTTGATCCTGCAGATACCAAAGCAGGAGACGCATCATGACCCATTGGATCATCCTTCCCGTCATTCTGCCCGCCATCCTTGCACCGTTCATCGTGCTTGCGGCGCGGTATCATATCGGCATCCAGCGGGTGTTCAGCATCGCGGGTGTTCTGGCGTTGATCGTGGTTGCTGCCGGGCTTGCGTGGCAGGCATCTGACGGCACAATCACGCTTTATCAGCTTGGTGATTGGGCGGCACCTTTTGGCATTGTGCTGGTCGCGGACCGGTTGTCCACGATGATGGTGCTGCTGACCTCTGTGCTGGGCCTCTTTGTGCTGCTTTACGCCATCGGGTCGGGATGGGACGATCGGGGGCGGCATTTCCATGCGCTGTTCCAGTTCCAGCTTATGGGCATCATGGGCGCGTTTCTGACCGGTGACCTCTTTAACCTGTTTGTTTTCTTTGAGGTGCTTTTGATCGCCTCTTACGGCCTGATGATCCACGCGGGCGGGAACGTGCGGCTGCGCGCCGGTGTGCAATACGTACTCTTTAACCTGCTGGGATCGACCCTGTTCCTGTTTGCCCTTGGCGCCATCTATGCAGAGACTGGTACGCTGAACATGGCCGACCTCGCCGGCCGCGTGTCGCTGATCAGCGAGGACGCCAGCGTCGGTATCCGCATCGCATCAGTCATGTTGTTGATGGTGTTCGCGATCAAGGCCGCCGTGGTTCCGTTGCACTTCTGGCTGCCCTCAAGCTATGCCGAAGCGCCCGCCCCTGTTGCGGCCTTGTTTGCCATTATGACCAAAGTTGGCGCTTACGCGATCATCCGGGTCTATACTTTGGTCTTTGGTCCGGATGTGGCTGTGACCGAAGGATTGCACGGGCTTTGGTTGCTGCCCGCGGCACTTGTGTCATTGGCCATTGGTATGGTCGGCGTGCTGGCCGCGCGCAAGCTGGACCGACTGGTCGCGTTTTCTGTGATCGGGTCGATGGGTATGGTGATGGTCGCCATCTCGATGTTCACGGCAGACAGTATCGCTGCGGCACTTTACTATATGGTACATTCGACCCTGGCCGCTGCCGCGTTGTTCCTGATCAGCGATATGGTGCGCGCAGGGCGCTTGAACCTGAACCTGACCGCCATGCCCATCATTTCAGGCGCGGCACTGACGTCTGCGCTGTTCTTTGCTGCCGCAATTGCGATGACGGGGCTGCCGCCCTTGTCGGGTTTCATTGGCAAACTGCTGATCCTTGATGCGGCGCTTGACACACCACTTGCTACATGGATCTGGGTCATCATCCTGTGTTCCAGCCTTATCAGCATTGTGGGTTTCGCCCGTGCAGGCAGCACGCTGTTCTGGAAGGCAAAAAGCGTGCCCATCCCGGAGGACCGCTTGATCGAACCCGCACCGGCGGTGCTGTCCTATGTTGCGGTGTCCGGACTATTGGCGTTGCTGGTCGCGCATACGGTCCTTGCCGGTCCGATCTACGCCTATACCCAAGCCACATCAGCGCAGCTCTTTGCCCCCGCGCCTTATCTTGAGAAGGTTCTGGAAACCCCCGGCAAGCTCAGCAAACCTAAAGAGGGACAATGATATGACACGCCTGTTCCACTGGCTCTTTCCGCATCCTTTGCTAACGCTGCTCTTGGCTGCCGTGTGGGTGTTGCTCCAAAACCAGTTCACGCCCGGCATGGCCGTCTTTGGTCTGATCCTTGGCATTATCATTCCGCGCCTCACAGTGGCGTGGTGGCCGGACAGGCCCGTTGGCATCCGCGTCGGTAAAATGGCCGCTTATTGCTTGCTGGTGTTGTGGGATATCCTTGTTGCCAACGTAGAGGTTGCATGGATCGTCCTGACCCGTCCCAACGCCAAACTGCGCCCGGCATGGGTGGTTGTCCCGCTTGATCTGCGCCAACCAGAGGCGATCAGCATCCTTGCCGGCACCATCACCCTGACCCCCGGAACCGTTACTGCGGACCTCTCGGATGGCGGGCACAGCCTGTTGGTGCATGCATTGGACACCGATAACCCCGACGCCGTGCGCGACGCGATCAAACACCGCTATGAGCGACGCCTAAAGGAGATATTTGCATGAGCTTTGCAACCGATCTGATGAACAACGCGATGCTGTTTGCCTTTGCTGTTGTCGCGATTGCACAAGTTTTGTCGATGGTGCGCCTTGTGATTGGCCCAACCATAGGCGACCGCATTCTGGCGCTTGATACCATGGTGGTGAATGCCATCGGCCTGATCGTGCTGCTGGGTATCGTCCAAGGCAGCCGGATCTATTTTGAAGTCACGCTGATCATCGCGATGCTTGGGTTTGTCTCAACCGTTGCCTATGCGCGGTTTGTATTGCGGGGGGACATCATCGAATGAGCCTTGAGATTATTGGAACATATGCAATTACCGCCTGCCTGATCATCGGCGCGGCATTTGCCATGATCGGCACGATCGGCCTGTTGAAGTTCAACGATCCGATGGTGCGCCTGCATGCGCCAACCAAGGTCGGCACCATCGGGATCGGTGCGCTACTGCTTGCCTCGATGATCCATTCCTACGTGTTTTCGGACGGGTCGATGCATGAACTGCTGATCATGGCGTTTTTGTTTGTGACCTCACCGATTTCGGCGAACTTTATTTCCAAGGTGAACATTCATCGGCGGAACTGCGACGTGCCGCCGGTACCACCCCAGGACGAGGCGTGGTCAACGCTGGATGTTCCTGAGGACGAGGTAGAGGTCGCACCTGCCAAATGACCTAGCGCGGCGCCATCCGGATGGCGCCGTCAAGGCGGATGACCTCACCATTCAGCATGGGGTTGTCCACGATGTGACACACCAGTTTGCCAAATTCTGCCGGATTACCAAGCCGCGACGGGAACGGCACTTGCGCGCCCAGCGAGGTTCGTACCTCTTGCGGCAATCCTTGCAGCAGTGGCGTCAGGAACAGACCCGGTGCAACCGAACACACGCGCACACCCTTGTCGGCCAGGTCCCGCGCCATAGGCAGTGTCATGCCGACAATACCACCCTTGGAAGCGGCATAGGCAACCTGCCCGACTTGACCTTCATAGGCCGCGACCGACGCTGTGTTTATGATCACACCGCGCGCACCGTCCGGTGCCATCGGCTCTGCCCCGACCATGCGGGCCGCCGCCTCTGAGGCGCAGATGAACGAACCGATCAAGTTGATGCCAATGACCTTGGCAAACAGGGCCGCGTCATGCGGCGCACCACGGGAAACGGTTTTGGCGGCGGGACCGATACCAGCACAATTCACCATAACGCGCGGCACACCCGACTGCGCGACAACGGCGTCCATTGCGGCAGACACATTGGCCGCATCCGACACATCGACGCGGTGGAACGTTCCGCCCAACTCGGTAGCTTTGGCTTTGCCCAGCTCCTCGTTCAGATCAAAGATCGCTACTTTTAGCCCTGCCTTGGTCAATGCCTCAGCAGTCGCGGCACCCAGTCCAGAGGCACCGCCGGTTATAATTGCAGTACTTCCTGCCCAGATTTCCATCGTCTTAATCCTTAGTATTTCGTTTAGGCCGGTGACATCCCGCGCAGACGCTCGGACCGGCGGCGCAACAACTCCACCACTGTCAGCAAACAAATCGAGACGCCGACAAGGATGGTCGCCACAGCAAGGATGGTCGGGCTGATCTGTTCGCGCAGGCCGGTGAACATCTGCCATGGCAGTGTTTTCTGCCCCGCCGAACCAACAAACAGCACCACCACGACTTCGTCAAACGATGTAATGAAGGCAAACAAGCCGCCCGAGATAACGCCGGGCAAGATCAACGGCATCTGAACCCGGAAGAAGGTCGTAACCGGACCCGCACCCATGTTTGCCGCAGCCCGTGTCAAAGAGTTGTCAAAGCCCACCAAAGTCGCTGTGACCGTGATGATCACGAACGGAATACCCAGTGCCGCATGCGCCAACACAACACCGATATAGGTGCCTTGCAGGCCAATACGGCTGTAGAAAAAGTACATACCCGCCGCAGAGATGATCAGGGGGACGATCATCGGCGAAATCAGAATTGCCATGATCGCACGGCGGAACGGCACATGCGGTTGGCTAAGGCCAATTGCCGCCAGCGTGCCAAACCCCACAGACAAAAGCGTTGCGGCAGGGGCAATCTTGACCGAGTTGGCGACCGCTTGTTGCCAGTCGGGATTATTAAAGAAATCACGATAATGCTTGAGCGAATAGCCCGCCGGATCAAACCGCAGCATTTCGGGCGTGAAGGTAAAGAAGTTCTCGGCATTGAAGCTAAGCGGCATCACAACCAGAATGGGCGTGATCAGGAACACCAAAACAGCACCACAGATCACCCGAAAGGAAAAATGCCACAGCACTTGGCCGGGTGTCAGGTAAGGCGCTATGCGTTCGCGGTACCGCCCCTCGTAGAGCCAAAAGCTGAACCAGCCAAAGAGCCAGCCAAATGCGCCACCGATGACGGCCGCAGGAATGCCCGCCGCCATGAAACCCGCAACGGCCAGCAAGGCTGTCAAGCCCCAGCGGCTTGGTCTTTCGAGCTTGATCACTTGGGTCATCACAAACGCGATTGCCGCCATGAGGATGGCCCCCGCGACGATGCCGATCAACGTCGCATTCCATGCCGTCCCTACAAAAAGCCCTGCAACGCCGCCCGCAAGGGCGACAACAGGCACGTAGAATGAAACCGGCGTGCGCGATATTGGTGTCAGTGCGCTCATGTCTTCAGCCCCCCAGCTTTACGTTGTCGATGCCGACGATGCGGTCATACGCCCAGTAGAGGCCCATAACGACGACCAGCAGGATCGCACCAAGTGCGGCCGCCAAGCCCCAGTTGAGCGAGCTTGAAATATGATAGGCAATCTGGTTCGAGATGAACGAGCCCGACGTACCACCCACAATTTCCGGCGTGATATAATAGCCAATCGACAGAATGAACACGAGGATCGACCCCGCGCCGATGCCCGGCACTGATTGCGGGAAATAAACCCGCCAGAAGGCCGTCCAGTTCGTCGCACCCAGTGATTTCGCCGCACGTACATAGCTGACGGGAATGGTCTTCATCACCGAATAAAGCGGCAAAATCATGAACGGCAGCAGGATATGCGTCATTGCGATGACCGTACCTGTCGAGTTGTTGATCAGCGCCAGACGGCTGTCATCGGCCACAAGACCAAGCCAGACAAGTGTGTCATTCACCACACCTTGTTGTTGCAGCATGACCTTCCACGCAGATGTCCGCACCAGCAACGAGGTCCAGAACGGCAACAGCACAAGGATCATCAAAAGGTTCGCGGTTTTTGAGGGCAGGTTCGCAAGGATAAAGCCAACCGGATAGCCAAGCAGAATACAGCTTCCTGTGATGACCAGTGACATGATCAACGTCCGCACAAACAGCCTGATGTAGAACTGCTGATTTTCGGGCCTCATCTCTGGTCCGTCCACAGATTTCTGCATGTCGATCGAGTTCAGGAAATAGCCGGAGGTGAAATCCGGGCTATAGACCTTGAGGGTCTGCCAGACATCAAGGCTGGACCAGTCCTTGTCTACTTTGGTCATAGCGGCCGAGAAATCGACGGTCTCAAAGCTTGCTACGACAGCGGCGGCTTCTTGCAACTCTTGCGCGCCCGGACCTGTGTAACCGCTGATGTCGGCGCCCGTCGAAAGATCATCATAGAGCGCTGAGTAAACCACCGCCCAAGGATCAGTCTTCGACAGATTATCATTATCTTCGTTCTGTACAAAATCGGCAAACAGCGCAAATTTGGCAGCCGTTTGAGGCAGGATATCCGCAATCGCCGGATTGGGAACAAACGCAGGCTGCGGTCTACCGGAGGCTTTCGTCCACGCGTTTTGCGCGGTCACCCATGCAGGTGCCCCCATGACGGGATTCCAGTTTTCAGCGTCTTTCCAGAATGGGTTCAAATCTTCGAACTGGTCTTGGTAAACCTCGCCCATATCTTCGACCCTGCGACCCGTCTTGCGGAACAAGCTCGACATACCCGTCAGCTCATAGTTCAGCCGCGAACCAAGGCGCGTGTGCAGCTTGCGCTCTTTGGCAACGAAAATGTCCTCGTACAGCGCTTTGTACGTCTCGGGAGGGGGCAATGTGTCGCCCTCTTCGTCCCAGTCCTTGAGGGACGCAACAGTGCGCGGCAGCGTGTCAGACACGATCTGGTTCTCGACCGAGCGGAACAACATGTCCACAATCGGCGCAACGAATGTCAAAAGCACAAATATCAGCAGGGGCGCAATCAGCATCAATGCGCGCAGTTTCTGGCGGCGCAGGGCACGGTTCAGGCTGGATTTGAGGCTCGTGCCATCTGCGGCAAGCATAGGGCCATTGGCGACGTTGTCAGTCATTTATACACCTTCCACCACCAGAATGGTGCTCTCTGCCGTCCGTTTGCGGATTTCGGCAACTTCTTGATAATCGGGGTCATTATAGGCGGCCAGCGCCTCTTGGTAGGAGGGGAATTCAATCACCACATGTCGGGCGAATGCCTCACCTTCCATAATATCGCTTTGTCCACCGCGGACCACAAAGGTGCCGCCCAGACGTTTCAGGATCGGTGTGTCGCGCTCAACATATTCTTTGTAAGCTTCTGGATCGCGGACCGTGATATGGCCGATGATGTACCCTTTGGGCATGGCGTTTCCCCTGCGACGTTTAGGCAAGATGCGCAATGAATGCGCACCCTACGGGTCGTATTGTAGGGTGCGCATATACTGCGCACCCCTGTAGTTTGTAGTTTATTGTGCCAACCACGCCTGGAACTTGGCGTCGATGTCATCGCGGTAATCCGCCCAGAACTCGTAGTTATAAAGGAACGTGTTCTTTGCGTTCTCTGGGTCTGTTGGCATGTGTGGTGCCATTTCGATACCCAGTTCTGCGTGCTTGCCGACCAGTGGTGCGGACGACAGACGTGCAGGACCATAAGAGATGTACTTGGCCTGATCCGCCAGACGCTGTGTGTCTGTGGCGAACATGATGTAGTCCAGTGCACGTGCCTGACGCTCTGGCGTCAAACCGGTCGGGATGATCCACCCGTCAAGGTCAAACACCTGTGCGTCCCACAACATTGCGACAGGCTGGTTCTGCTCTTCGATCACAGCAAAAAGACGACCGTTATAGGTCGAACCCATCACGATTTCGCCGTCTGCCAGCAACTGTGGTGTGTCCGCACCGGCAGACCACCAGATCACGCTGTCTTTGATGGTTGCGAGCTTGTCCAGCGCCTGCTGCTGACCTTCTTCGGTCTCCAGCACGTCATAAACGTCAGCCTTTGCAACGCCGTCACAGAGCAACGCCCATTCCATGTTGTTGATCGGACGCTTTTCCAGCGCGCGCTTGCCTGGATAGGCTTCCAGATCGAACACCGCGCAAACGGATGTCGGAGGCGTGTCGCCAACCAGATCCGTGCGGTAGCCGAATGTTGTGGAATAAACGATCTGCGGGATAAAGCAGTCGCCGACCAGCAGGTCACCAAAGTCTTCGGAAGCTGGTGTGCCATCGGGTGCTGGTGCCAGCATTGTGTCCGGGTCGATTTCCATCGCCAGACCTTCGTCGCACAGACGCAGCGCGTCTGCGGCAACCACGTCAACCACGTCCCATGTGACGTTGCCCGCCTCATTCATCGCGCGCAGCTTGGCCACGGCCTCGGCCGAGGACTCGTCGTTGATGATCGTGACGCCTGTCTTTTCCATATATGGATTGTGATAGGCTTGCTGCTGTGAGTTGGAGTATGCGCCACCCCAGCTGACGATTGTCATTTCCGATGCCATGTGGCCATCGGCTGAGACCATGCCAGCCGCAACAGTCAGTGCGGTAGTGGTCAAAAGCGTTTTGGTCAATTTCATTGATAGTCTCCCTGATTTTTCCCGTTAACGTAGACGGACCGGCGGCAACGGGTTTAGCCACCATATCCCAAAGCACGCACGCGGTTTAAGCATCCAGCGCGCGGCAATCCTCTGGCAGCCAGCCGATCTCTATCTGCTGGCCGGGTTTCAAACGCTCCACATCGGGGGCGTTACGTGTCTTGATGATGAAATCATCTTTGCCCGCGACCCGTAGGCGCGTGCGGAAAATATCACCCATATACACAAACTCAAGCACTTCGGCTTTGAGCGTCAGTGCATCATCGCTGATGCGGTCCTTGTTGTATTCTACGCGCTCGGGACGAATGGAAACGCGCGTCCGCTCTCCCGCCTTGCTGACGTTGATCGGCTTGGCAACGATTACATCGCCACTATCAAGCTTGACGCGGGCCATGTCGCCCTTGATCGCTTCGATCACGCCTTCCAGCGTGTTGTTCTCACCGATGAACTGGGCGACAAAGCTGTTCTCGGGCTGTTCATATAGTGTATCGGGCGCAGCAAGTTGCTGAATACGGCCATCGTCAAACACGGCAACGCGGTCCGACATTGTCAGCGCTTCGGTCTGGTCATGGGTCACATAGACGGTCGTAATGCCCAATTGGTGGGCAAGGTTTGTGATCTCGAACTGCAATGTTTCGCGCAGTTGCTTGTCCAGCGCGCCAAGCGGTTCGTCCATCAAGACCAGTTCAGGTTCAAAAACCAAGGCGCGGCTGAGCGCGATGCGCTGCTGCTGACCGCCCGACAATTGCGCAGGACGCCGACCAGCAAAGGATCCCATCTGCACCATATCAAGGGCGCGTTTTACTTTGGCTTCGCGGTCCGACTTGCCCATCTTGCGCACTTCCAATGGGAAGGACAGGTTTTCGGCCACGGTCATATGTGGAAACAGGGCATAGTTCTGGAACACCATGCCGATGCCGCGCTTGTGCGGCGGGATGTTGTTGATCGACTTGCCATCAAGGCGGATATCGCCGTGTGTTGCCGTCTCGAACCCGGCCAGCATCATAAGGCAAGTGGTCTTGCCTGAGCCAGAGGGTCCAAGCATGGTCAGAAACTCACCTTTGGGCAGCGAAAGATTCAAATCCTTCACCACAAGGTTCTCACCATCGTATGATTTTTGCACGCGCTCGAATTCGACGAATGCGTCGGCTGATGACGATGTTGTCACGTCAATATTCTCCCCGTTCTTATCGCGACAGGTTTGTCCCATCGTCGCATCATGAACAATTCTATTGAAACATACGACAACCAAGACGCAACCCGATTCTTGGGCAGAGCCCTTTAACAGACCAATTCACCAAAAAAGGCGTGAAAATTAGGCATTTCACCCACAAAACCGGGCATTTCCTGAATTCTACCGCCAATGACACGTGCATCACGTCGCGAAAAGTTTCACTAATTCGGGCAGATATGCATCCCCGTGGCCTGTTTCGACGGTTTGTCGCAATGCGTCCGCGACCCCATCTGCCACCGTTTGTTGCGCCCCGGCGGCCCCGGCCATTTCCCGGTAATACTCAATATCCTTCAGGGCATTGGCCACAGAAAACGGCAGGCCGGACGTGTCGCCGCCGGTGATAAACGGCGCGAACCGGTCCAGCGCTACCGAAGCACCACCGCCCCCGGCCAAAACATCGACAAATACCGCCGGATCAACGCCGCCATCTGCCGCTTGTGCCGCCGCTTCGCCCAACAATGTCATAAACCCGATAGAGACGTAATTGTGCAGCAGTTTCATCCGGTGCCCCGCGCCCACATCGCCCACGCGCTGCACATTTTCGGTGAAACTGTCCAACACCGGGGCCACTTGGGCCAACACATCTGCATCACCACCGACCAACAGATTAAGCGTCCCTGCATGCGCATGTGCCGAGGTGCGTGTCATCGGTGCGTCCAGAAACTGCGCGCCTTTCGCCTGTGCCTGCGCCGCCAGCGCGACCGTGCTCTCTGGCAGCGCGGTTGAGCAATCAATCACAATGCTGCCCGCACGCAGTGCGTCCAATACGCCTTGCGGTCCCGTCATGATCTGTTCCACCTGCGCCGATCCCGTAACGCATAAGATAACCACATCGGATGCTGCGGCCACCTCAGCCGGGGTTGCGCAGGCGACCGCACCAAGCCCGCGAATTTCATCTGTCGGCTGATTGCCCGGATGATCCAGAAAGCACAGATCAAAGCCACCCTTGATCATCACATTGCGTGCAATGCCTTGCCCCATCAGCCCGACACCAATGATCCCTACTTTCATGTCGATCCCTCGCTTACATTGTCTTGTGTGTATCGCTGGCGCACCGGGCCGCGATATTTTTCGGTCAGTTCCTCTGGCACCTCGCTCCCGTCCACCAAGAACGGCAGGATGCCCTTGCGCCCCGACTTTCCGCGCATCGCGATAATGTCGGTCTCGGACTTGGTGACGCGCTGCGCCAGTCGTCGCCCCCACCGTGCCAGCATCCCGTAGAGGCGGTCAATCTCGGCCTGATGCGCATCGCCCTTGGCCAGATCGTGAAACTCCTCTGGGTCGGCATCCAGATCAAACAGCATAGGCCGCAAACCCCCTTCTGCATGGATCAACTTAAAGCGCCCGTCGAACACCATAAACAGCCGTGCATCGCGGGGTGCCATGCCCAGTTTCACCGCTTGCGGGGTCGCTGAATAATCATATTCACTGATCGCATATTCGCGCCAATCGGGCGTCTCGCCATGCAACCACGGCAACAAAGACCGCCCTTCAAGGATGTGGTCCGGCACCGCGCCGCCCGCGACCTCAACAAAGGTCGGGGCCAGATCAATGCTTTCGACAAGTGCATCACAGGTTGTGCCACGGGTCATATCTGCATCGCTGCGCGGATCAAAGATGATCAGCGGCACCTTCACCGATTGCTCGTGAAACATGTCCTTTTCACCCAGCCAATGATCGCCCAGATAATCCCCATGATCCGAGGTCAGCACAATCATCGTGTCCTTGAGCGTACCTGTCTCTTCCAGATAATTCAGCACGCGGCCCAACTGATCATCGCATTGCTTGATCAGCCCCATATAGGCCGCGATCACCTTTTGGCGCACCTCATCGCGTTGGAAGGCTTGAGCGATCTTGTTGCCCATGTAGGCCCCGAACACCGGATGCGGATCATCGCGTTCCACCTCCGACCGGATCGGTGCAGGCACATGATTGGCACCGTACATATCGTGGTAGGGCGCAGGCACGATGTAGGGCCAATGCGGCTTGATAAAGCTCACATGCGCGCACCACGGCCCCTCGGCCTGTTCCATAAAATCAAGCGTTTGGGTGGTCAGCCAAGGGGTCTCGCTGTCCTCTTCGCGAATGTTGGCGGCCTTGTCGGCATTGCGAAACATCCAGCCCGACGCGATCTGATCGTCCTCGATCCCCGCATTGGCATAATCGGCCCAAGGGTTCTCTCCGTCATAGCCCTTGGATTTCAGGTATTCGTTATAGGGTGAGCGTTTTTCGTCATAATACCCGTCCGGCCCGTATCCCCACAGCCCGTCATCGCGCGCCCAGACGTCGAACCCGCATTCCGCCTGCCGCGCGCCGATCACGCTGTCAGGGGCAAGGCCCAGCCGCGCCATGCCTTCGGCGTCCGCCTTCATATGCGTCTTGCCCAGCAGCCAGCACTCCATGCCAAGCTTGCGCAGATGATCGCCCATTGTCTGTTCGCCCACGCGCAAGGGAAAGCCGTTCCACTGCGCTCCGTGGCTTGAGGTGTAGCGCCCGGTATACGTGCTCATCCGGCTGGCCCCGCAGATCGGCGATTGCACATATGCGTTGGTGAACCGGACGCCCATCGCGGCCACGCGGTCAAAATTCGGTGTTTGCAGATGCGGATGCCCCGCACAGCTGAGGTAATCGAACCGCAACTGGTCATACATGATGAAAAGAATGTTCATTCGTCTCTCCCTTGCGCGCCACTATCCATTCGTGCGGCCCGAGGTGCAAATGCGAAATCCCGACGCTGGCATTGGCGGCCCGATTGCCGCATGTTGGGCCGCAAGACCCTGCAAAGGAAACCCCATGTCCGACCGCCACCGCCAATTCCTGTCGCATCTCTTTGACACCGCCGTGCGGGCCGCTGATCCGTTCGAAGCGCTCAAAGGGCGGCTGCCCGCTCCGCCCAAAGGCCGCACTGTGGTCATTGGTGCAGGCAAAGGGGCGGCACAACTGGCTCAAGCGTTCGAGGCTCTTTGGCCGCACCCGTTCGAGGGGGTCGTGGTCACACGCTACGGCTATGCTGCGCCTTGCAAAACCATCCGCGTGCTTGAGGCAGCGCATCCTGTTCCAGACGCTGCTGGTCTTGTTGCGGCAACCGCGCTGAAGGATATGCTGCGCGATCTGGGGCCCGACGATCTGGTCATCGCCCTGATCTGCGGTGGCGGGTCATCCTTGCTGCCAGACCCGCCCGAGGGCCTTACGCTTGATGATCTTCAAGCGCTGAATACCGCGCTTCTGGCCTCTGGCGCGCCCATCTCGGTGATGAACGACATCCGCAAATGCTTTAGCGGGATCAACGGTGGACGCCTTGCAGAATTGGCGGCACCTGCCCAAGTGCATTCTTTTGTCGTATCCGACGTGCCGGGCGATGCACCGGGCGAAGTCGCCTCTGGCCCTACGATCCCCGGCAGGCCGGACCCTGCCGATGTGCTGGCGATGATCGAAAGCCGTGGTATCGACCTGCCGCGAAACCTCATGGACCACCTTGCGGCCCAGAAACCCGCGCCACAGGCCCCAAGCAGCAACACGGAAACCCAAATTATCGCCTCTGCCGCGATATCGTTGGAGGCAACGGCCGAGGCCGCCCGCGCGCAGGGCGTCAATGCATGGGTTTTGTCCGACCGTATCGAAGGCGAGTCCCGTGATGTTGCAACAGTCCATGCGGCCCTTGCCCAACAAGCCGCCCAAACCGGTTTCCCTTACGCCGCCCCCGTGGTTCTGCTGTCAGGCGGCGAAACCACCGTTACGCTCCGCCACAAAGGGCGCGGTGGCCGCAACGCCGAATTCGCGCTGGCGCTGTCGTTGGCATTAGAGGGGGAAAGCACCATGCACGCCCTTGCCGCCGACACAGACGGCATCGACGGGTCAGAGGATAACGCAGGCGCATTCATAGATGGTACGACAGCACAAACGATGCGCGAAAACGGCGTTGATCCACAGGCGTATCTACAACGAAACGACGCGTATTCAGCGTTTGCCGCAATCAACGCGCTGTTTGTGACAGGGCCAACCGGCACCAACGTCAACGACTTTCGCGCCATCCTGATCGGCGACCCGCCCGACTAGATTACGCCTGACGCTCTGCCACATGGGTGGCGATCAGTTCTTTATAAAGCGCCTGAATGCGTTTGGTCACGGGGCGCGCGCCATCGCCAACCGGTTTGCCATCAATCTGGCCAACAGGCGTTTGCGCGCCAAAGGTGCCGGTCAAAAACGCCTCGTCCGCGCCGTAGGCCTCGTATAGCGAGAAGTTCTTTTCAAACACAGGAATGCCATCGGCACGGCACAAATCAATGACTTTCTGCCGCGTTACCCCGTTCATGCAGTAGTCCCCGGTCGAGGTCCAAACCTCACCCCGGCGCACGATGAAAAAGTTGCACGCGTTTGTCGTGTTCACAAACCCCAGCGGGTCCAGCATCAACCCTTCGTCAGCGCCTGCGGCCTCGGCCTGCAAACAGGCAATGATGCAGTTCAGCTTGGAATGGGAATTCAGTTTCGGGTCCTGCGACATCGGCAAGCCCCTGACCTGAGGCACGCTGGCCAACCGGATGCCTGCCGATTGCAGGCGGTCCACGGGGCGTGAATGTTCCATGATGATCACCAGCGTTGGTCCCGATGTGCTGAGCGCGGGGTGCTGAAACGGCTTGTCCTTGATCCCGCGCGTCAGCATCAACCGGCAATGCACATCATCCGTCATGCCGTTGGCCGCCGCCGTTGCCGCCATCGCCGCCGCGATACCCGCCTTGTCCATCCCCACATCCAGCGAAATGGTTTTGCAGGAATTAAAGAACCGGTCCATGTGTTCGTCGAAAAACGCCCAGACCCCGTTATACAGGCGCATCCCCTCCCAGATCCCGTCGCCCAGCATAAAGCCGCTGTCGTAGACCGACACTTTGGCCGCATCGCGGTGCACGATCTCGCCGTTCACGTAGATCATGATATCGCGGTTACGCACGTCTTCTTCGGCGTCATGAGTGGTGGAATGGTCGGTCATGTTGTGTCCCTTGGGCAGTTTTTGGGGTAGGCTGTTTGCCTAACGCCGCCAATGAAACGGCACGATGATCAGCGCCCCGATGGACGAAACAATCGCGTTCATGCCCGCACTGTTAAAGCCGATGCCGAACATGATCCGGACAAAGAAAAACAAGAACGCTCCGCCCACGCAAATGATGATGGATTGAATGATCCCGTTGCGGGTCCAGCCGGTTTTTTCAGAGGCGTAGCCAATGATACCCGCAATCACCACCGTTCCAAAAAGGGTCAAAAACATCGCGTCAGTCTCCGCTCAAATCTGTGCCAACCGCGATCTGCGCGCCGCTTTGAAACACATCCGCATCCTGCGCTGCTTTGCCCGCGCGTTGCAAGCGTGTCAGTGTGATTGCCCCTGTGCCGCACGCCACTGTCAGATCGGCATCCAGCACCCTGCCCGCCGCACCAGCACCGTGAGCGACCCGCGACCCCAATGCTTTGATCCGCACACCGTCCAGCGCAAACCATGCCCCCGGAAAGGGCGATAACCCACGTATCAAACGGTCGACATCTACGGCGGGTTTGGTCCAGTCAATCCGTGCCTCTGCCTTGTCGATCTTGGTGGCATAGGTCACGCCATCGTCGGGCTGCGGCACCGGTGTCAAATCAGGCAATTGGTCCAGCGCCGCGACAATGGCCTGCGCGCCCATCGCGCTTAACCGGTCATGCAGCATTGCTGTGGTTTCTTCCGGCGCGATCTGTGTCTGCGCCCGCATGAGAACTGGCCCGGTGTCCAGCCCTGCCTCCATCTGCATAATGCAAACGCCCGTGTGACTGTCCCCGGCCATAATCGCGCGATGGATCGGTGCCGCCCCGCGCCAGCGCGGCAACAAGCTGGCGTGAATGTTCAAACACCCTTGCACCGGCATATCAAGGATCGCTTGCGGCAAGATCAGCCCGTAAGCCACAACAACGGCAACATCCGCCTGCAACGCGGCGAATTCCGCCTGCGCCGCCTCCGTTTTCAACGATACCGGATGCCGCACCTCCAGCCCCAATGCCTCTGCGCGCACCTGCACCGGGCTTGGCCGGTCTTTCTTGCCGCGCCCCGCAGGACGGGGGGGCTGACAATAAACCGCGACAACATCATGACCTGCGGTGACAAGCGCATCCAGCACCGGAACCGAAAAATCAGGCGTGCCCATAAAGATGATGCGCATGGTGGCGTTCCTTTCCGGCCAGACCTTAACCGTTGAGTTTGCGGGCCTTGCGCAGCAGCATGTCGCGCTTGGTTTTGCTCAGCCGGTCAAAATACATCTTGCCCGCCAGATGGTCGATCTGGTGCTGCACGCTCGTTGCCTCCAACCCGACAAATTCACGCCGCGCAATGACGCCGTTCTCATCCAAATACCGCACCGACAGCGCCCGTGGGCGCGTAATCTTGGCCGACATGCCCGGCAAATTCGGACTGGCTTCCTCGTATTCATTCGGCTTGGCAGAGAGTTCCAGAATGGTCGGGTTCGCCATGCGAATCCGCTTGTTGCGCGCCTGACTGGCATCCACGACCGCCAGTTGCAGCATCACGCCGATCTGTGGCGCGGCCAGCCCCACGCCGGGCATAGCATCCATCGTCTCGATCATATCGTCCCAGATGCCGCGCACCTCATCGGTGATCTCTGGCACCGCCGCGCAAGGGGTGCGCAGACGTTTGTCGGGCCATGGGATGAAACGGCGAATGGTCATTGTGCCTCGTATTCTGCGATCAGTGCCGCGCGCGTTTCTGCATCCAGATGGTCAAAGGTTACAACGCCGTCCAGATGGTCCAGTTCATGCTGCGCGCAGGTTGCGCCAAAGCCCTCAAAGCTTTGGACATAGCGCCCGCCGTTCAGCCCGGTCCATACCATTTGCACCTGTGTGGGGCGGTTGATCTGGGCCGTCACGCCGGGAATGCTCAGACAGCCTTCGGCGCCCGTGGCACGTTCCTCGCCGATCTCTTGCAACATCGGATTAATGCATACGAGCGGGTCCGATTTGCCGTCTTTCCAGCCGATATCCATCACGAACATCCGCACCATCGCGCCGACCTGCGGCGCGGCAAGGCCACGACCGGGGGCGGCATACATTGTCTCAAGCATGTCAGCGGCAAGCGCTTCAATCTCGGGCGTGATTTCCTCGACCGCCGCGCAGGTCTGCGTCAGCCGCGCGTCGGGCCATCTCACAATCTCAAGTACACTCATCCGCGCGCGATCTCGCGTTTCAATTTCACCATCTTGCGGGTCATCATCTGGCGTTTGAGCGGTTTAAGGTAATCGATGAACAGCTTGCCATCCAGATGGTCAATCTCGTGTTGCACGCAGGTCGCCCACAGCCCGTCAAACGTTTCACGCTGCAATTTACCGTCGCGGTCCATCCATTCAACGTCAATCACTTTTGGTCGCGTCACGTCGGCATAAAGTTCGGGCAGCGACAAACAGCCTTCTTCATAGGTATTCATCTCGTCCGAACTGGCGATCACCTGCGGATTGAACATCGCTATCGGGCGCGGTTTTTCGCCCTCGGCCTTAACGCAGTCCAGCACCACCAGACGCGTCAAAACACCAACCTGCGGCGCGGCAAGACCGACGCCGGGGGCGTCATACATCGTGGACAGCATGTCATCGGCCAGCATGCGCAGATCATCCGTGATGTCCGGGACAGCGGCAGATGGCTTTTTCAGCCGGGGGTCGGGGTGTAAAAGAATGGGGCGTATCATAGGGCTGATTTAGGTGAACATAGGGGCCTGCGCAAGCAACCCCTTGCGGCCCGCGCTGATCCCGCTAGCTTGGCGCGCAATTCCAAAGGAGCCACCCCATGAATTTTGACGAAATCATCGACCGCCGCGACACCCATTGCGCCAAATGGGACAAGATGGAGGCGCTTTATGGTGTGCCCCGCGACACAGGGATCGCGATGTGGGTGGCGGACATGGATTTCCGCCCCCCCCAAGTGGTGCAGGACGCCTTGCGCGCGCAACTTGATCATGGCGTCTTTGGCTACTTTGGCGATGACAGAAAATATCTGGCCGCAATCCAATGGTGGATGGACACGCGCCACGGCTGGAAGGTTGAGCCAGAATGGATATTCACCACCCACGGTCTGGTGAACGGCACCGCGATGTGCGTCGATGCTTTTACCGCGCCGGGTGACGGCATCGTTTTGTTCACGCCCGTTTACCACGCATTTGCCAAGGTGATCAACGCGGCGGGCCGCAAGGTCGTGGAATGCGAACTGGTCAACAACAACGGTCGCTATGAACTGGATTTCGACGCGTGGGACGCGCAAATGACCGGCGCGGAAACGATGTTGGTGTTTTGCTCACCCCACAACCCTTCGGGCCGTGTCTGGACGCCCGAGGAACTGCAAGGCGTTGCCGATTTCGCCAAACGCCATAACCTGATTCTGGTCTCGGATGAAATTCACCACGATCTGGTCATGCCCGGTCACACGCACACACCCATGGCCAACATCGACGGCGTCGCGGACCGGTTGGTCATGATGACCGCCACGACCAAGACGTTCAACATCGCGGGCAGCCATTCCGGCAACGTGATCATCGCGGATGAGGCTTTGCGCCCCAAGTTTGCAGGGCGCATGGCCGCACTGGGCCTGTCGCCAAACTCATTCGGGCTGTTCATGGCAACCGCCGCCTATTCGCCCGAAGGCGCTGCATGGGTTGATGAATTGGTCGAATACCTTGATGGGAACCGCAAACTCTTTGACGCTGCGGTTAACGCCATTCC
>JAFMHE010000005.1:41496-43353 GCA_017854675.1 Paracoccaceae bacterium
TCCGGCACGCCAAAGACCGGCGTGGCGCCGCCCGCCACAACATCCTCCGTCTGCCCCAAACCCAGAACCACACCCTTGGTTTTGGTCGACATTTCACTCCACCCGGCCTCGTCAATGTGCATCCGCAGCGTGAAGCCCAGCATTTGTTCGTACCATGCGGCACTTGCATGTCGGTCCTTTACGGACAGGGCAAGGGTGATCTGATCATCCAATTGTGCAATCGCCATAACGTCCTCCTCGGTTGACGCCCTAGCTTATACGCGGCACGCGATCTGTCAAAACGCAAACCTTGATGTGCGCAAATGCAGAGGGTCTGCGCTTGCGCTCGGGTGGCCAGATGCGGCCCTACGCATTAACTTTATGTTAAACGCAAGAGCATCGGAGCATGGCATGGGACTTCTCGTAGACGGCAAATGGCAAGATGAATGGTATGACACCAAATCCTCGGGGGGCAAATTCGAACGCTCCGCCGCCAAGTTCCGCAACTGGATCACTGCAGACGGCAGCGCGGGCCCGTCAGGCGCGGGCGGTTTCAAGGCCGAAGCCGGGCGCTATCACCTTTATGTCAGCTATGCTTGTCCTTGGGCGCACCGCGCGCTGATCTTTCGCCAGATCAAAGGATTAAGCGATCTTATCGGTATTTCCGCTGTGCATCCCGACATGCTGGGCGACGGTTGGACGTTTGAAACGGACGATCATGGTGCCAACGGCGACGACCTTTTTGGTCTGCCCTTCGCGCGTGATCTCTATATCAAGGCCGACGCCGCATTTACGGGTCGCGTAACTGTGCCAATCCTGTGGGATAAACAGCAAAACACCATCGTTTCGAACGAAAGTTCTGAAATCATTCGCATGTTCAACAGCGCCTTTGACCCGCTGACCGGCAACACCGATGACTATTGGCCAGAGGCCCTGCACGACGCCATCGCGCCGATCAATGACCGCATCTATGATACGTTTAACAACGGCGTCTACAAATCCGGTTTTGCCACCACACAAGAAGCTTATGACGCCGCCGTGCATCCGCTCTTTGAGACGCTTGACTGGATCGAGGATATCCTCAGCCGCAATCGCTACCTTATGGGCGACACTTTAACCGAAGCGGATTGGCGGCTCTTTACCACGTTGGTGCGGTTCGACGTGGTTTACCACCAACACTTCAAATGCAACCGAAAGCGCATCGTCGATTACACGAACCTCTGGGCCTATACGCGCGAATTATACCAGATGCCGGGTGTCGCAGAGACGGTGAATTTCGACCATATCGTGCGGCATTATCACTATAGTCACGATAGCATTAACCCAAACCGGATCATCCCGATCAACCCGGTCATCGACTTTGACGCACCCCATGGTCGAGGTGTTTAATCATTAAGATTTACACTTCCGCGTAGTGTTCGATCATCGCCGCCAGATCGTCTGGCGGCGTTGCTGCAGGCACAAACGCGCAGGCATTTGCCGCATGCGCAAAGATTGACCCGTCCGAGAAAAAGCTGCTGGAGGTGACAAAAATCACCCGCGCATCGGGATGACGGTAGTTGGCATAATCAGCGACCGCCAGCGCGCTACCTTCAGACAGCACCAAATCCAGCAGAATCATATCAACATCATGTGTGGCCAGATATTGAATGGCACAGGTCTGGTTGTCACACAGCGTCACATCCATCCCCATCCGCTCAAGATGCCTGGCCCATAAAGAGCCAAGATCAGATCGGCTTTCCACGATCAGCACCTGCATGGGTTTCTCCAGTTTGTTGGGGCCGGCAGCGGCAATTGTATGCCACCGTATTCTGCACAGATTGTTAACAAACGGTTAATATCTGAAGAAAAGAGTTAACCCCGTCGATATCGCTTCAA
>JAFMHE010000139.1 GCA_017854675.1 Paracoccaceae bacterium
GCGGCTTTCAAAGCGCCGCGCAAGGAGGGATCATAAAGCTGCAAAGCCTTGGAAACACCGTGCTTTACCGCGCCAGCCTGACCAGACAGACCGCCGCCCTTGACCGTGGCGAACACGTCAAACTGGCCTTCTGTGTTGGTGATGCCGAAAGGCTGCGCAAGGATCATCTGCAAAACGGGGCGCGCAAAGTAATCGTTCTGCGGCTTGCCGTTGACAGTTACCTTACCGGAACCCGGCTTGATCCAGACGCGGGCGACCGCGTCTTTACGCTTGCCTGTAGCATAGGCACGACCCAGCGCGTCACGAACGGGCTCGCGGGGTGTCAACTCAACTTCGGCGACGGCTTCGATGCCGGCAACCTGTGCGAGGTCTTCGAGTGTGTTGATTTCGTCAGACATGCTCATGCGCTCCGCGTGTTTTTCTTGTTCATGGCTTTGACGTCCAGAACTTCGGGGCTTTGCGCCTCATGTGGGTGATCCGTGCCTGCATAAACGCGCAGGTTGGTCATGATCTGACGGGACAGACGGTTGCCCGGCAGCATGCGCTTGACCGCTTGGGTCACGATACGCTCGGGGTGCTTGCCTTCAAGGATCTGCGCTTTCGTGCGCTCTTTGATCCCGCCGGGGTGGCCGGTGTGCCAATAGAACTTTTCGTCCCGCTTGTTGCCGGTCATCTGGATTTTCTCGGCATTGATAACGATGACGTTGTCGCCGCAATCCATGTGAGGGGTGAAGGATGGCTTGTGCTTGCCGCGCAAACGCATGGCAATGATCGACGCGAGACGGCCAAGGACAACGCCTTCGGCGTCAACAATGATCCATTTCTTGTCGATGTCTGCCGGTGTTGCAGAGAAGGTTTTCATCGGTAATTCCTGTTTAAACGTATGCGACAGGTGCAGATGCATCCGGTCGTATGTGATGGGCGGGTTATAAACATGCCCCAAGCCACGTCAAGCGCGTCTATAAGCTTAAAACTGTTACATAACAGATACTTATAAATACGGTATTATTATACCCCATATTCAGACGCTTATTTCGTCCGATGGATTATCCAAAACCACACGCAGCCGTTCCATCGCCGCATCAAAGCTGCGCAAGGACACGCCCGCATTGATCGCCATGCGCACCGCATGGGGAGCTTGGGCGTTGCGCGCGGCGAATTCTTCGGCTGCGCGCACGCGAACGCCCACGGCATCAGCCGCCTGACAAAACGCGCTTGCCCGCCAGCCTTGCGGCAATTGCATCCACAAAAACGGCACATCCCGCCGCCAACGCAGATCAAATGCGCCCAGCCGGTTCACCGCTACTTTGACATATTCCTCAACGCCTGCGCGCGAGGCGGCGGTGATCTGTGGCAACTGCGGATGGACCAGCAACGCCGCCACCAAATCAATGATCGGCGTGGCAAGGCCAAAAAACCCGTGCTCGGCACTGCGGTGCAAGGCGCCCGCCTGCCCTTTTGGCCCGATGGCACAGCCCACGCGCAACGCCGGCGTTATGGACTTGGACAAGGATGAAATATACCACCCCCGCTCTGGTGCCAGTTGGCGGTATCCTTCACCTTCCGCGCGGCCCATGCGGTAACAATCGTCTTCCATGATCTGCAAATCATAACGCCGCGCCACTGCAACCAATGCTTCGCGGCGGGCCATCGGGGTAAAGCCGCAAGTGGGACTGTGAACCTCAGGCGAGGTGCAAAAAATCTGACCTTCGGGATAGCGTTCTGCGGCGGCGGCCAACGCCTCGGGGATCACGCCGTCGCTGTCCATGGCGATAGATACGACTTCTGCGCGCAACAACTCGGCCGCGCGCCGAAAACCGGGATACGCAAGTTCTTCGACGAAAATCACAGGGCGACGGCCCTTCAGGATCGTTTGAAACACCAGCAAGATCGCGTTCTGCCCGCCATGGGTCAGCACCACATCTTCCTCTCCAAATGCGCCAATCGGTGTGCCTTGCAACCATCCGACAAACGCCTGCCTTGCGGCGCGCGCGGAATGGCGTGACGGGTAATGCATTATGCCCGATGGCGGATCTTGCGCGATCTCGCCTAGCAACTGCCGGATCAAACTGGACTGCCCGCCATTGGGCAAATGCGGTGAAAACAGATTGACGATATCAGTGTCGCCGCCCGTCTGATGCGGCGTTGCGTCCACTTCGATCAGGTTCAGCGGTCGCTCTGCCGTGACAGGTTCTGCCACAAAAGTGCCGCGCCCGACTTCGGCCCGCAGCACACCTTCGTCTGTCAAGATTGTATAGGCCCGCGCGACAGTGCCGGGCGTGATCTGCAATTGCCACGCCATATCGCGCACCGGCGGCAGTTTTGTGCCAATCTCCAGGCTGCCCTCGGCAATCCGGTTTTGTATCAAAGAAACCACTGCCTTGTACTTTGGCCCTTCCGAGGAAATACGTTCCGGTGACCAAATTGTACCCATGACAATGTTTTCCTAGCAGCTTTGTATCACGTTTTGTATCAATTATTTGTAGCAGATCGCTACATTGTGTCAATACAATTTGATAAAATAGGAGATTTCCCATGACACACGCAAGATCACATTCGACTGATGCACTCAGCATGCTGGCACGCGGCGACGCGCCCTTCACGGCGCAACTGGCAGTCAAATTCGCGGTCTTGGTGACGACATGGGCCACATCACGCAGCACGCGCCGCGCCCTTGCGCAACTTGAGCCTTGGCAGTTGCGCGATGTGGGATTGACACCGGAGCAGGCAAGTACAGAGGCCTCCCGCGTGTTCTGGCAAGGGTAACATCCCCGTGGCTCTCGCCAGACCTCTTCACTTGGGCCGGGTTTCCCCGGCCCATTTTTCTTTTCACCCCATGGACTTGGGTGGAATGGCATAGGTCAGGCTGGCACGGGCCACAGGTGCCTCCATGCCTTCGCTGAATAACAACACATCCGTCACAGACAGCTGCTTGCCCAGCTTCAACAACCGCGCCTCAGCAATCAGCGGCACGCCCGCTTCGGGTTTACGCATGAAATCAATGGAGCAATTGGTTGTCACCGCCAACGCCTTGGGTCCGATATGGGCAAGCGTCACAACATAGGCAGCCACATCCGCCAGACCGAACATGGACGGACCGGAAATTGTACCACCCGGACGCAGATGTTTGTCAGACGTCAGCAACCGCATCGTGATCGTGTCCTCACCAACAGCATCGACGTGAAAATCATCTGCGACTTGCTCGAACACCAGATCCAGAAAATCGTTCAGTTCTTGTGCGGTCATGATCGGTGCCATGCTTGTCCTCCCCTTCTGCATTATCCTAGAGTTGGACCAGAAACCGCGGGAGAGGCAAGATGACAATCATTGACGTTACGCAACATGGCGCAGTGGCCCATATCACCATGAATGCGCCTGAACGGTTGAATGCCCTGTCGGATGAGATGCTGGCGGCTTTGCAAACAACACTTGATGACTTTGCAAATGATCCGCAAACCCGCGTGATTACCCTGTCTGGCAGTGGTAAAGCATTTTGTGCGGGCCATGATCTGCGCCAAATGACGGCGATGCGGCAGGCAGAGGACGGCGGTGCGGCGGCGTTCAAGGACCTGTTTGAACGCTGCACCCGCCTGATGACCCGTATCCAGACCATGCCGCAACCGGTGATCGCCCAAGTCCACGGCATTGCCACGGCTGCCGGTTGTCAACTGGTCGCCACTTGCGATCTGGCCGTGGCTGCCGAAGGAACAAGGTTTGGCGTCAATGGCGTCAATATTGGCCTGTTCTGTTCGACCCCGATGGTTGCGCTCAGCCGCAACATTCCGCGCAAACAAGCGTTCGAGATGCTGACGACAGGTGAATTCATTGACACGGGCCGCGCCCGTGATCTGGGGCTGATCAACCGTGCGGTTCCAATGGAGCAGCTCGCGGATGAAACGGCTGCGCTCGCGGCGCAGATCGCCGGAAAATTGGGCGCAGCGGTGAAGATCGGAAAACAAGCTTTCTACAACCAACTGCAAATGCCGGTCAGTGACGCCTATGCCTATACTGGTGATGTGATGGTCACGAATATGCTGCGCGATGACACGCGCGAAGGCATTGATGCCTTTCTCGAAAAGCGCGATCCAAACTGGGAACAGTGATTGTTTCCAAATCTCGATTGATTGTTCCGATAATACCTCTGGCAAATGAGACATAATTGGGGCATCTTTGGGGCATAGCAGATTTGCTAGATGATTTTGGGTCGCCGCCGGCGGAAGGTCCCTCCAGGTCAGCCTCTCACTGACCGGCCATTCCCGCAGCGGCGACCCCAAAACGCCCCGATCCAGAATCAGCAAATGTTGCATAGAACCATCGCCGGTTGGCAGTGCTGCGTGGTTTTGTCCTGCTTTTGAACAGTTGCGCCGAAACGACGCCTGCCCTACATCCACATCATGACTGACAGATTACATATCATCGGCGGCGGCATGGCCGGATCAGAGGCCGCTTGGCAGGCCGCAAACGCGGGCGTGCCCGTCACCATTCATGAAATGCGCCCCAAGGTCGGCACTTTCGCACATCAAACCGGCTTGCTCGGTGAAATGGTGTGTTCCAATTCGTTCCGCTCGGACGATTCTGAGCAGAATGCCGTCGGCCTTTTGCATTGGGAAATGCGCGCGGCAAACGGGCTGATCATGGCGACGGCGGACAAACACCGCCTGCCTGCCGGTGGGGCCCTGGCCGTGGACCGCGACCCGTTTGCGCAGTCTGTGACCGACGCCCTGCATGCCCATCCGTTGATTGATGTAGAATACGGCGAAATCACCGAACTACCCAAAGACGGCCATTGGATCGTGGCGACCGGCCCCCTGACGTCCGGCAGTCTGGCCGAAGCGATTGCCGCCCAGACCGGTGCCGAGGCGCTGGCCTTTTTCGACGCAATTGCGCCGATTATCTATTTCGACAGCATAAACATGGACAAAGCATGGATGCAGTCGCGTTATGACAAGGGCGAGACCGAGGAAGAGCGGACCGCCTACCTGAATTGCCCCATGACCAAAGACGAATATGAGGCGTTCATCGACGCCCTGTTGGCGGCCGACAAGACGGAGTTCCGCGAGGGCGAAACTGCGGGTTATTTCGACGGATGCTTGCCGATTGAAGTGATGGCGGAACGTGGCCGCGAAACATTGCGTTTTGGCCCGATGAAACCGGTAGGCCTGACCAATGCCAACGATCCGGCGGTCAAACCCTATGCCGTGGTGCAGTTGCGCCGCGACAACAAGCTGGGGACGCTTTACAATATCGTCGGCTTTCAGACCAAGATGAAGTACGGCGCGCAAACCACTGTTCTCAAGATGATTCCCGGCCTTGAGGATGCATCGTTTGCCCGCCTTGGCGGTATTCACCGTAACTCATTCATCAACTCGCCCACGCTGCTGGACGATCAGATGCGCCTGCGATCACAACCCAATATCCGGTTCGCAGGACAGATCACCGGCGTTGAAGGCTATGTCGAATCGGCAGCAATGGGCATGTTGGCCGGACGGATGGCGGTGGCAGAGATCACCGGCACGCCAGTTCAGGCGCCGCCGAATACCACGGCAATGGGCGCGTTGATCACCCATATTACGGGGGGCGCGGATGCAAAGACATTCCAGCCGATGAACGTGAATTTTGGCCTGTTCCCCCCTGTTGACGGCCTGAAAGCCGGACGTCGCGGCCGCAAGGACCGCTACAAAGCCTATACAGATCGCGCCAAAGCAGACTGGCAGGCGTGGCTGGACACAAGCGTGGTGCCTGCCTAATCTGTTTTCCATGACAGAGAAATTCCTAGACAAGATTTATAACGCCCGCGATCCCGAATCGACACGGGACCTTTATGACGCTTGGGCAGCAAGCTACGAGGATGAGATCGGCGAAAATGGCTATGCAACGCCCGGACGCGCTGCTGCTGCCCTTGCTAAATTTAGCCCTGACACATCCGCAGCAATTCTTGATTTTGGCTGCGGCACAGGCCTTTCCGGTCTCGCCCTGAAACTGGTGGGGTTTGACTGTATCGACGGCGTTGATCTGTCACCGGATATGCTGGCTCATGCCACACAGAAACAGGTCTACCGCAGCACACAACAAATTGAGGCGGGCGCGCCGCTTGCCCATAAACCGGGTGATTATTCTGCGATTGCGGCGATTGGCGTTATCGGTGCGGGTGCTGCGCCTATCAAGGTTTTTGACACCCTTATGCACGGTCTGGCCCGCGGCGGTCTGTTTGTGTTTTCATTCAACGATCATGCCTTGGCGGAACCGCAGAACGAAGGTCGTATCAACGAATGGACAGACTGTGGTGCGGCCACTTTGTTATTCCGTGAATATGGCGATCATCTGCCCGGAAAAGGGATGAAGTCCACCGTATACGTCCTTGAAAAGAAGTGACCTTTAGAACCCGATTTGCGCCGTCACCCACAGGACCATTGCATCTGGGCCACGCCTATTCCGCACTTTTGGCCTATGATATGGCGCAGGCCGCGGGGGGCGAATTCCTGCTGCGGATCGAAGACATTGATCAAAGCCGCGCGCGCAGACAGTGGGAAGATCAGATCTATGACGACCTCGCGTGGTTGGGGCTGCGCTGGCCACTGCCTGTCATGCGGCAATCTGACCGGTTAGACGTCTATGATGCGGCGTTGGACAGGCTCTGGGCGCTGGGTTTGCTTTACGTCTGCACCTGCTCGCGCGCCGATATTGCAAATGCGACATCCGCCCCGCAGGAGGGCGTGCCGGCCTTTGGTCCTGACGGTCTGATCTATCCCGGTTCGTGCCGCAACAGTCCGCGCAACGGTCTGCGCCCAAAGCAGGCTGTATTACGGTTGGACATGGCGCTTGCCGTGCAGGGTATGGATACGGTTGGGTTTGTAGAAACCGGCATCCACGCAGGCGACGTTATTCTGCCTGCCGATGATCTGGTGCATACCGTTGGCGATATCGTCCTCGCACGGCGCGATATGGGAACGTCCTACCACCTTTCTGTGGTGGTTGACGATGCGGACCAACAAATCACGACCGTTGTGCGCGGCAAAGACCTGTTTGAGGCCACCCAGATCCATGTTGTGCTGCAACGGTTGCTGGGCCTTGCGACGCCGCGCTATTACCATCATGCGTTGGTTCGGGACGAAACCGGCAAACGGCTGGCCAAGCGTGATGATGCAAGAGCCATTTCGCTTTATCGTGCGGATGGTCTTTTACCAAATGATATCAGGAATATACTTATCAATGTTAAAGTGTAACATTAGCTATGCGATCTAGTCGTCAATTGGCTGCGACAGTTCAACCGTCTCACCTTCACGCACGGCCGTATAGAAACAACTTTGACGGCCCGTGTGACATGCCGGGCCGGTCTGTTCGACCAGCACCAGCAAACAATCGCGGTCACAGTCAAAGCGCAGTTCAACCAGTTTTTGCACATGACCGCTGGTCGCCCCCTTCACCCAAAACTGCTGTCGTGAGCGGCTCCAATACGTGACATCACCGGACGCGAGCGTTTGTGCGATGCTCTCGGCATTCATCCATGCCAGCATCAAAACTTCATGGCTGCGCGCGTCTTGTGCAATTGCGGGGATCAGACCGGCATCATTAAAAGTCAGCATACGGGGATCAAACGACATCGGATATCCTCTGGACAGGCGTACTGCGACGACATTGCAGGCGCGTATGGTTTGCATCTTTCGACGGGCCGCTTATGTAGAGATTAGATCAAAAAGGAAACCGCGATGTCTGGTGATACTGACCTCATCAAACTTTATTCAGCACGCATTCTGGCCTTGGCCGCTGATATTCCGCATCTGGAACGTCTTGATACGCCGGGTGCGACGGTCAAGCGCCGCTCGCCGCTGTGTGGTTCTGCGGTTACGGTCGATGTGGAGGTCAACGGCGACACGCTCGTTCGGCTTGGGCAGGACGTAAAGGCCTGTGCCTTGGGTCAAGCTGCCGCGGCTGTGACCGGTGCTGCGGCGGTCGGCGCAACCTTGGACACAGTGATCCGCGGACGTGATCAGTTGCGGGCCATGCTGAAAAAGGGCGGGCCGGTCCCAGATGCCCCGTTCGAGGGGTTCGAGGTTCTTACACCTGCCGTTGAGTACAAGAACCGCCACGCCTCTATCTTGCTGGCAATAGAGGCCACTGCAGAGGCGATGCAACAGGCTATCGCGCCGGTAAAAGTTAGCGAATTGTAAGCACTTTCATGTCAAGGATCGTTGAGCATTTCCGCTCAGAGACACCTCATGAACGCCCAGACCTCACTTGATACAACCCAACGGATCAACAAACTGGCCAAGACTGCATCAGAGCTTGGGTTTGAAATCGTCGACATCGACGGTTTCTTTGGTCTGGTCGAAAGCCACGCAAGCCAGCAGCGGATCGCGCTGAACGAACTTTTGAGCAGCGTGAAAGAGATGGCAAGCGCCAACAATGACGCGGCTGAAATCGCGCAGAACTTGCGCCAAACCTCACAACAGGCGCAACAGGACATTGCCGCATCTGCCACATTGGTGCGCACGTTTAGCGACAAGACGAAAGATATGGCAGGTTGGGTTACATCCGTCAGAGACAGGTCCGCGACGGTCGGCGATACTGTCAGGGCTGTCAAAAACAACAACACCCAGATTGCCAGCATCGCGACCCAAGTTAACACGCTGGCCATCAACGCAAAGATAGAAGCCGCGCGCGCAGGCGATGCAGGACGTGGTTTTGCCGTTGTGGCGAATGCGATCAATGAATTGTCACAAAAAACCAGCACAGCCGCCCGGCAAATATCCGAGAACATTGAGAGCCTGAGCAATTGGATCACCGATCTGGGGCGAGAAGCGGTTGATGTCGCCGAGGCGGCACACGGGGTGCTGAAAGAATCAGCTCAAACCGATAAGGCGCTTCATCAAATGGAAGAAACGAGCGCGCTGGAGCACAAACAAGCTGAGCGTATTTCGGTTCAGACAGAGCGTGGACAGCGCGCGATGGACATATTGCATCCCGCCGTGCGCAATATCGACCGCACCGTGAAAGACACCACACGCGGCGTTGCCGTAATGCACGAACGCATGTCAAATCTGATCAGCAGCTCCGAATTGATCGTACAGCTTACTGCAGGATTGGGCGGTGCGACCGCTGACGCACCCCTGATTGACCTAGTACAGCACACAGCCCAGCAAATATCACAAGGGTTGGAGGCGGCAATCAAAC
>JAFMHE010000006.1:0-1469 GCA_017854675.1 Paracoccaceae bacterium
GGGGCCTCTGCCTTTTGCGGCTCAGGGGCCGGTTCTGGTTTTATTTCAGTGGGCTGCGGCGTTTCCTTCGCCTTTGGCTCATTTGTTGCTGTGTCAAAGCTCAGCACAACGCCGCGGGGTTCAGGTTCTGCTTCGGGCACCTCGATTGGCGTCATATCCTGCATCTTCGAGGTGCCGGACATTTCTGACGACATACCACCCATTTCTGACAGGGTCAGCTCATCCAGCGGGTCAGACATGTCCGAGACATGGCTCATGCCTTCCTCGCGGAGAATTTTCTGGACACCTTTGATGGTCAGCCCGTCTTCATACAGGAGTTTTTTGATACCGCCCAACAGCAGCATATCAACGGGGCGGTAATAGCGGCGTCCGCCTGCGCGTTTGACCGGCTTTACCTGGGTGAATTTGCTTTCCCAGAATCGCAGAACATGGGCCTGGATGCCCAGCCATTCGGCGACTTCGGAGATGGTGCGAAACGCGTCGCGCGACTTTGCCATCAGGGCTTGTTGCCGTCGGCCACCCGGTCTTTCATCAGGTGGGAAGGACGAAACGTCAGCACGCGGCGTGGGTTGATTGGGACCTCTTCGCCGGTCTTGGGGTTGCGGCCCACGCGCGCGGTTTTATCGCGTACCGAAAATGTTCCGAAAGAAGAGATTTTCACCTGCTCGCCTGCGACCAGCGCGTCGGACATGTGATCAAGCACAGACTCGACCAATTGCGCGCTCTCATTTCGGGACAGACCCACTTCACGAAATACCGCTTCGCTCAGATCCATCCGCGTCAGTGTCTTGTTAGCCATGCCATCCCCCGCAATATTTGGAACAACATAGGCCGCGGGGAATTTCGGAGTCAATAACAAGAGCTTGCGCGAGAGTGTTTAGGCGGAGAATTAAGCACGTAAGCTCAGATGTTTACCACCGCAGGACAACCGCGCCCCATGCCAGACCACCGCCAATCGCTTCGGTCACCAGCAGATCGCCGGGTTTGATCTGGCCCCGCGATTGCCCCACCGACAGCGCCAGCGGGATGGATGCGGCAGAGGTGTTGCCGTGATCTTGCACGGTCACAACGACGTTCTCCATCGACATGTTCAGTTTCTTGGCAGTGCCTTGGATGATGCGGATGTTAGCCTGATGGGGCACGATCCAATCGACGTCCTCGGCGGTGACATGCGCGCGCTCCATCGCGGTGGTGGCGGTCGCGGCCAGTTTGCTGACGGCATGGCGAAAGACCTGATTGCCTTCCATTCGCAGATAGCCTGTGGTGCCTGTTGTGATGCCGCCATCAACGTACAAAAGATCACGGTGACGGCCATCGGAGTTCAGGTCTGTTGATAGAATGCCGCGATCAGCAGGGGTGCCTTGGCCATCTTGCGCCTCAAGCAGCACCGCACCTGCGCCATCACCGAACAGGACGCAGGTAGAACGGTCGGTCCAGTCCATGATCCGGCTGAATGTTTCAGCGCCGAT
>JAFMHE010000006.1:1806-42886 GCA_017854675.1 Paracoccaceae bacterium
GCCTCGAATTCGGCGTTCTCGACCACACGTTTAGGCAGGTAATGGCCGCAGCCGATAACAACGGAGCGCAGGGTCATGTGGCGTCTTCCTCTTTGGTGAGGGTGGCAGCCACGCGGGCGGCAAGTTTGTCGTTGAACTGGTTGTCGGCCAATTGAGCCGCCAGTTTGATCGCCGCAGATATCCCTGTAGCGTCAGCAGAGCCGTGGGATTTTACAACCGTGCCATTCAGTCCCAGAAACACGCCACCGTTGACGCGGCGGGGGTCAATCTTGGTGCGCAGACGCATCAAAGAGGTATAGGCCAAGAGCGATGCCAGTCGTGACAGCAGCGAATATTTGAACGCTTCGCGCAGGCGCACGCCGATCAGGCTGGCCGTGCCTTCGCCGGTCTTGATCGCGATATTGCCGGTAAATCCGTCAGTGACGATTACATCCGCGCTGTCACCCGAAATATCGCCGCCCTCTACGAAACCGACGAATACATAGCCTGCGGTATCTTCATGGGCGCGAATCAGTTCGTAGGCTTCTTTCAGCTCGGAACGGCCTTTGTGTTCTTCGGTGCCGACGTTCAACAGGCCGACGCGGGGGTGCGGAATGTCCATGCCATTGCGCGCATAAGACACGCCCATCAGCGCAAAGCGCAACAGATCATCGGCATCGGCGCGAATGTCCGCGCCCACGTCCAGCATCACGTTGAACCCTTGGGGATTGGCGGAGGGATATAGCACGGCAATGGCAGGCCGGTTCACGCCGGGCAATTTGCGCAGGCGGATCATCGACATCGCCATCAGCGCGCCGGTGTTGCCGCACGAAACGGCCACGGCAGCCTCTCCTGTGCGAACAGATTCGATGGCTGACCACATCGACGTGCTCTGGCCTGTGCGCACGACATGGCTGGGCTTGTCTTCCATGGAAACAACATCAGCCGCGTGGCGTATTTCACACCGTCCGCGCAGGGGCGCGTGTTTGGCAACCAAAGCGTCCAACTGCGCCTTATCCCCATGCAAAACAAAGGAAATATGCGGGTTGATTTTGGCCGACAAAGAACACCCGGCAACAATTGCTGCCGGGCCTTCATCACCCCCCATGGCATCCACGGACAACAGGGTGTGCCCCTTTGCGCCCGGGGCTGGCTTCGCGCTGGAATGATCGGTCTGTGCCGTCATATGTGCGAATGCCTTTTATGATCAGAGGTTAAGGTTGCGCCTACCTTAGGCGGCGTCCTCTTCCAGGTCGATCTCTTCTGTCATCGGAACAACTTCGTTGTCGTCATAATGACCGCAAGACGCGCAGATGTGGTGTGGGCGCTTCAGCTCACCACAGTTTGCGCATTCGCCGGGGTTTGCGGCGGTAAGCGAATCGTGGGCGCGGCGGTTGTTGCGGCGCGATTTGGATACTTTATTCTGCTGGACAGCCATGACTGGTGCCTTTGTGCTAGGGGAACAAGCTCAAGCTCGGCAGCTGCTCCGGTGTTTAATTCAATCCCCGTAACGGGCGTGACGCCGCTTTAGGCGAGCGCCTTGGCGATGTCCAACCTTAAATCGGGTGAGGGCGGCAAAATACCCGTAAATCCGAGGGGCGCAAGGGTGATTTGCGCTGATTTTTTTGCGCGCTGCGAAAAGTCTGCGCGCTGTGAAAAGGTGGTGAGGAAAGCGAAATCAGTTGTCGTCGCTTTCCAGCTTTTGTTTGAAATCGGCCAGACCGGCAAAGGGACGCGCGTCCTCGTCGGTCATCGGGGCCTCTCCGGGCTTTGTATAAACCATCTGGCCAAGCTGCGCGTCGTTTTTGCGTGGATAATCCGGCACCGCAAGGGCAAGCGCCTCAATCATCACCACCGCCGGGTCGATCCATTGTCCCAAGGGTTCAACACTGTCGTCTTCGGGCACTTCGGCCTCTGGCTCATCAATATCGACGTAATCGGCGACATATTGACGGCGCAGGGTTTGATCAATGCGGGTCGTCACAGGGTCTAGTGTGACCACACAAGGCTGCACGACAGTCGCGCCCAAGGTCGCCTCAAGCACCCAATCGCTGTCCCCCAAAGGCACGATGCGCCCCACAAAGCTGAGTTTGCGCAGCGTCGAGAGTTCCAGTTCTTGGGCAATCAACGCCAGGGCAGGCGCATCGGGGCGCAGGGAAAAGGTGTTATCGGCGCTTTGTGACAGGTCGGCCACGCGCAGGGCCGTCGTACTTGGGGGGGTGCGTGACATATGTTGTTTGCTTTCGTTTCTTGAACCCTAGGGGTGGCATGGTGTATGCGGGATAAAAGCCAGACGTTCCAAGGGCAAGAGGGCAGACAGAATGCGCACCACCACGGGATCCCGAAAACGCGTCTTTCAGGCAGCAGCACTTGGCCTGTTCTTCAGCCTCGCGGCGTGTAGCCCCCAGTTTCGCAACCACGGCTATGTGCCGTTGCAAGAAGACCTAGATCAGATTGTTGTCGGGGCCGATACCCGTGAAAGTGTCGCGGAAAAGATTGGTGTCCCTGCATCCTCGGGTGTTTTGAACGACAGCGGGTATTATTATGTCCGCATGCGGACCCGCGCGTTGGGTCCGCTGGCACCTCAAGCCATCGAACGCGAAGTGGTTGCCATCAGTTTTTCCGGCAATGGTACCGTCGAAAACGTAGAGCGTTTTGGCATGGAGCGGGGGCAGGTTGTGCCGATCTCGCGCCGGGTTACATCCTCGTCGGTTAACAACCAGTCCTTTATCCGTCAGCTTTTGGGCAACTTGGGTCGCTTCACTCCGTCAGGCCTTGGGGGCTGATCGGGGCTGTTCCGGTTCTAATGCGGTTAAGAATTCTCTCACCGGGGGGCGGCATGCGTCAAAAGGTGAAGTCAGCGTGATCCATCTGGAAAAAGGGAAATACGTCGTGCGGCAGGCCCAAGGGCCTGTTGATATCGCGTCGATGCAATCCCTGCGCGCAAGCTGTTTTGGCGTGCGCGATGATTGGGATGATTTTGATGCGCGCAGCACCCATATCCTGATTGAAGACAGGGCAACCGGTGTTTTGGTTTGCTGTTACCGTCTGCTGGCGTTGTCGGGCTGCGATCTGCCACAATCCTATGCCGCGCAGTTTTACGATTTGAATGCGTTGCAGAACTACCCCGGTCTGATGGCCGAATTGGGGCGGTTTTGCGTGTCAGCGGCGCATAGCGATCCCGATATCTTGCGGGTGGCATGGGCAGCGATGACCGAATTTGTGGACACGCGCGGTGTGCAACTGCTGTTCGGCTGCTCCTCGTTTGCGGGAGTTCAGGCGGCAGATTATCTTGATGCTTTTGCGATGTTGCGCGCGCGTCATCTGGCCCCGGCATGCTGGGCGCCGCAAATCAGGGCGCCAGAGGTTTTTGCCTACGCCGCCCAACTGGAGCACAAGCCGGATGCCAAAAAAGCGATGCTTGCCATGCCGCCCTTGTTGCGAACCTATCTGTTGATGGGGGGCTGGGTCAGTGACCATGCGGTTGTGGACCATCATATGAACACGCTGCATGTCTTTACGGGGCTTGAGATCAGCGCAATACCCGCCAGCCGCAAGCGCCTGTTGCGGGCGTTGGTTTGAGTTTATTTGGAAAGATGAAGCTGGGGATCATTGACCATACGCGTCCGCGCGGATAGCAGCCAGCCATGGCTAGAGCACCTCTTTTACAATTGAATGAAATATCGCTGACCTTTGGCGGGGATCCCGTATTTGAAGGGCTGTCCTTGGTTGTGCAGCCCGGCGACCGGGTCGCGTTGGTGGGCCGCAACGGGTCGGGTAAATCCACCTTGATGAAAGTCATGGCCGGTCTGGTTGAGGCCGACAGCGGTGACGTGATCGCAGGCCCCGGCGTATCGGTAGGCTATATGGAGCAGGACCCCGATCTGACGGGGTTTGAAACACTGGGTGATTTTGCGACCCATGCGCTGGAACCCAGCGAGATGTACAAGGTCGAACGGGCGGGCGAAGGATTAAAGTTTGACCCTGCGCGCCCTGTGGCCACCGCCAGTGGCGGGGAACGGCGGCGCGCAGCACTGGCGCGCTTGATGGCCGAGGAACCAGCGCTGATGTTGCTGGACGAGCCGACGAACCATCTGGATATCGAGGCGATTGCCTGGCTTGAGGCCGAATTGCGCCAGACGCGGACCGCGTTCGTGATCATCAGCCACGACCGCGCGTTTCTGCGCGCCCTGACGCGGGCGACCTTGTGGATCGACCGCGGTGCGGTGCGGCGGCAGGAAAAGGGTTTTGGTGATTTCGAGGCATGGCGCGACACGATTTGGGAAGAAGAAGACACCCAGCGCCACAAGCTGAACCGCAAGATCAAGTCAGAGGCGCGTTGGGCGGTTGAAGGCATTTCGGCGCGGCGCAAGCGCAATCAGGGCCGTGTGCGTGCCTTGCAGGATTTGCGTGAAGAACGGTCTGCGCAGATCACCCGGCAAGGGACGGCGGCGATGGCGCTGGAGGCGGGGCCAAAGTCCGGGCGCAAGGTGGTCGAGGCCATCGACGTGACCAAACGTTTTGGCGACAAGACGATTGTACAAGGCTTTTCGCTGAAAGTGCAGCGCGGCGACCGCATTGCGCTGGTCGGTCCCAACGGTGTGGGCAAGACCACGCTGTTGAACATGCTGATCGGCCGCGAAGCGCCTGATGAGGGCAGCATTTCGCTGGGCACCAACCTTGAGCTGGCTTTGTTTGATCAGGCCCGTGCGCAATTGGACGGTGATATGACCTTGTGGGAATCGCTGACAGGGGACCCCGATATGCGGGTGTCCGGCAAGGCCGATCAGGTTCTGGTGCGCGGCCAGCCAAAACATGTTGTGGGATATCTGAAAGAGTTCCTGTTCGATGAGGCGCAGGCGCGCGCACCGGTTCGGTCCCTGTCGGGCGGCGAAAAGGCGAGGCTGCTGCTGGCCAAGATTATGGCGCGCGAAAGCAATCTGCTGGTGCTTGACGAACCGACCAACGATCTGGATGTCGAAACCCTTGATCTGATGCAGGAACTTTTGGGCCAATATGACGGCACAGTCATTCTGGTCAGCCACGACCGCGATTTTCTGGACCGGGTGGCTGCGACCACCATTGCGATGGAAGGTGACGGGCGGGCGACCGTCTATGCAGGCGGTTGGACCGATTATCTGTCCCAGCGCGGGCAGGACGATTTTTCAGGCTCAGTGGCGGACACCAAAAAGGCCGCTGTTGCCAAGGCCGAGCCGAAGAAGGCCGAGAAGAAGGGCCTGAGCTTTACCCAAAAGCACCGGCTTGAGGCGCTGCCCGCAGAGATCGCGCGGCTGGAAGCAGAGATCGGGAAACTGGAGGGGTTGCTGGCCGATCCTGATCTGTTCACCGCGTCGCCGGTCAAGTTTAACAAAGCGACCCAAGCCCTTGCGGAACGTCAGGAAAAACTGACCGCTGCCGAAGAGGAATGGCTGATGCTGGAAGAGAAATCAGGCGGCTGACGGTATCTTCTGGCGCGCTGCGAAGGGGCGCCAGTAAAGCCATGTTCCGCCGGTTTGGACAGTCTTGGCCCCGGTGCGCAGCTTGAACCGGTTCAATGTGGTCGTCGACGGGTGAAGTATGCCCAAGTCAAGCGTTTCAATCCCCAAATCGGACAGGTGCCGCGCGCCTTGCCACAAAAGCAGGTTATGGGCGTGCCGTGCGCGCCCCACCTGCGACGTCAGTCCAATGTGATAGGTTGCCTGCCTGCCGTGGGTAAGAAAGAGCATCTGAGCAACTGTTTTTTCTGCCACATGCGCGGTAAACAGGTGCGTCTGATGGGGTGCGGTTTCGGCAAATGCCAAGGTAAGTGCGGCTGGCCATTGAACGTAACGGCGGGTCCGGGCTTGATCAGTTGCGCGGTTCAGGAAAGCCCTGTCTGATGACGGGTCAAAGGGCCGAATGGTGACGGTCACATCATCGGTTTCAGCCCGCGACAGTTGATTGCGCCATTTCTGGTGTAACCGGGCGCGGGCCGCTTGTGCGGTGCAACACAGTTCCAACACCGCGCGCTGCTGCGTGCGTTTGAGGCAGATCGCCTTTGGCAGGGGGCAGGGCACGTCAGGTGACAAGATGATTGGCGTCCGGGCCACCCCCGTAGCCTGCAACTGGTGCGCCAGATCCGTTGGCGGCGCGGCGCGGGGCAACATGGCGACCGGCACGCCCCATATCCGCCGGTGCAGCAGGATTGCCCCACCCGGCAGGACAATCGGAGCCTTACCGCAGCGTTGCAAAGCGCGTGCGAATGCGGGGTCTTGCATCAACGCATGATCTGAAAGGGGCGCATGATCGAACATACGACCATTCAAACCTGAAAAGCTTAAAGTCCTATGAATGCTTAGCCAAGTTGCACTAGGGCGTGGCGTTTTTTGCCAGCGCTGAGCTTGATCGGGCTTGAAAACGCACCCGCATCCAGCATCAAACCGGCGTCGGTCAGCGGCACATCATCCAACTTTGCCCCGTTTTCTGCGATCAGACGTTTGGCTTCTTTACCCGAAGCGGCCAAACCCGATTTCACGATCAACTGCACGATGGAAATACCGCCCTGAACGTCAGCATGGCTCAAGGTCAGGGTCGGCAGATCGTCCCCGACGCCCCCTCTTTCAAAAACTTCGCGCGCGGTTGCTTCGGCTGTTTGAGCAGCATCCGCCCCGTGCAAAAGCGTTGTGATTTCATTGGCAAGGCGTACCTTGGCTTCGTTGATCTCGGATCCCGCAAGCGCGCCCAGACGGTCACATTCGTCGACAGGAAGTTCGGTATAGAGTTTCAGAAAACGCCCCACATCAGCATCGGTGGTGTTGCGCCAGAACTGCCAGAATTCATACGGGCTGAGCATGTCACCATTCAGCCAGATTGCTCCGGACTGCGATTTACCCATCTTTTTGCCATCGGATGTGGTCAGCAACGGCGAGGTAAGGCCATAAACCTCACCCTCGATCACACGGCGCGTCAGGTCGATTCCGTTAACGATGTTCCCCCATTGGTCAGAACCGCCCATCTGCAGGATGCAGCCGTAGCGGCGGTGCAGCTCCATGAAATCATAGGCCTGCAAAATCATGTAGTTGAATTCCAGAAACGACAGCGATTGTTCCCGGTCGAGCCGCGACTTTACGCTCTCAAAGGATAACATCCGGTTAATGCTGAAATGCCGCCCGATATCGCGCAGAAAATCGAGGTAATTCAACCCGTCCAGCCATTCGGCATTGTTGATCATCATCGCGTCTGACGGGCCATCGCCATAAGTCAGATAGGCGCTAAACACTTTTTTAATGCCTGCAATGTTATCGTCAATTTGTTCGGGGCTCAAAAGGGGGCGCTCATCCGCACGAAACGACGGATCACCAACCTTGGTGGTGCCGCCGCCCATCAACGTGATCGGCTTGCCGCCGGTTTTTTGCAACCAACGGAGCATCATAATTTGAATAAGGGAGCCGACATGAAGTGATTTTGCCGTGGCATCAAAGCCTATGTATCCTGGCTGCCCGCCTTTCAACAGCGCCTCGTCCAGGCCCTGATAATCGGTGCAATCGGCGAGAAAGCCGCGCTCCATCATCACCGCGATGAAATCCGATTTGGGATGGTATGTCATTGGTCTTGCCTCGGGCTTGAATTGCGGGGCATCTATAGGGTCTGAGCCGTCAAAGGGAAAGGCCTTGAGAGCGCATGGGATCATCTGCGGTAAAGCCCATTGGCAAAACAGGCGTTGTTGCCGCATTGGGCGCGATGTCGGGCACGTCTTTGGACGGGGTGGATGCGGCCATTGTGCATACTGACGGGCATGTAATCAAAGGATTCGGGCCAAGCAGCTACCGCGGCTACACGGCGGCGGAGCGGACGGAAATTGCCGCGGGCTTTGGCAAATGGTCTGGACCAGAGGTTGAGGCCGCCGCGCGCGTGGTCGAGGCAGCGCATCTTGAGATTTTGTCGAGGTTCGAAGGCGTCGATGTGATTGGTTTTCATGGTCAAACGCTGGCCCATGCCCCGCGTTTGCAAGGGACATTGCAGGTCGGTGACGGGGCTGTGCTGGCGTCACAACTGGGCACGCCTGTGGTCTGGGACTTCCGTTCAGCGGATGTTCAGTTGGGTGGTGAGGGCGCGCCTTTGGCGCCGTTTTTCCACCACGCCTGCGCCGTTTATGCGGGTCTGTCCGCGCCGGTAGCATTCTTAAATCTGGGCGGTGTCGGGAACCTGACATGGGTCGATCCGCGCGTCGCGCGCCCGGAAACCGGAGGCGCGTTACTGGCGTTTGACACCGGACCTGCGAACGCGCCAATCAATGATTTGATGCAAGCGCGTTTGGGGCAGACTTATGACAAAGACGGTGCTTTGGCCATGAAAGGGATAGTGGAGCAGGGGGCGCTTGAGCTATTTCTTGCGGAGCCCTATTTTGCGCGTATGCCACCGAAGTCACTGGATAGAAATGACTTTTCAGAGATGATTGCGCTGGTCGGGGAACTTTCTGACAGTGACGCCGCCGCCACGCTTACAGCGATGTGTGCCGCAGGTGTCGCCGAAGCGATGCAGCACTGCCCAAGTGTTCCAGCCCGCGTTTTGGTCACGGGCGGCGGTCGGCATAATCCGGTGTTGATGCAGATGCTGGCGGTGAGTTTGGATTGCCCTGTAGCCCCGATAGAGGACATCGGGCTGGATGGTGACATGCTAGAGGCGCAGGCGTTCGGGTATCTGGCGGTGCGGGTCGCGCGCGGCTTGCCGACATCCTGCCCCGGCACGACGGGTGTGCGCGCGGCGGTTGGCGGCGGAACGATCAGCCTGCTTTAGCGCGGGATATCCCATCCGGGTGCAGCTAAGGTAAAGCCATCAAAGGAAAAACCGGGCGAGACTGTGCAGCTGACCAGCGTAAAGTCACCTGTGGTACGGGAGGCTTGCCAGTGGTTTTCCGGCACAATGATCTGTGGCGCACCGGCGTTCAAATCGGGGGTCAGCAGGTGATCAGCGGCGGGCCCCGTGTCTGTGTCCGACATCGACAAGACCAACGGTGCACCGGCGTGATAGAGCCAGATTTCCGTGGCATCGACCTTGTGCCAATGGCTTGCCTCTCCCGCTTTCAACAAAAAGTAGATGCAGGTTCCTGTGGGTCTGCCTGCGTTGGATGCGGCCCAAGTCTGGCGGTAATGGCCACCTTCGGGATGCGGGGAGAGGTTGAGGCGGGCGATGATTTGATCGGCTGTCATAGGGCAAGTTCGAAAAACAGGAGTTCTGGCAGGATCTCGGGGGGAATCGGTTGGTAAGGGCCGCAAGGGGCAAAGCCCAAGCGCAGGTAAAGACGTTGTGCCGCCCGCAGGCTTTTGGAGGTGTCGAGCACGATGCGGGTGAACCCATCCTGGCGGGCCTGCGCGATCAGCGCTTCGCAAAGCTGTGCTGCAATGCCTTGGCCGCGCGCCGCGTCTGTCACGAAAACGCGTTTGATTTCAGATGTGTGCGGGTCAAGCGCATGGGTCATGCCGCAGCCTACCGGCGTGCCATCATGGGCTTTTGCCAATAAGATGATGCCGCGCGGGCGGGCGTGAACCTCGGGAAGCGTTGCCATCAACGCCTCGTATTTTGGCACCGGATAGAAAGCTTCGGTGATGTCGCGGTCGATCTCCGTGTTTGACAGCAGAAAATCGCGGTAGGCCCAACACAAGCTGCGCACCGCCGCGAGATCAGCGGCGGTGGTGGCTTTGTGCAGGGTGACAGCGTCAGCCACGCAGGATGCTGCGGCCTGCGTATTCAGCCGTCTCGCCCAGCATTTCTTCGATGCGGATCAACTGGTTGTACTTGGCCAGCCGGTCGGAGCGCGCCAGTGATCCGGTTTTGATCTGGCCGCAGTTCGTGGCCACGGCAAGGTCGGCGATGGTGGCATCTTCGGTCTCGCCGGAACGGTGTGACATCACGTTGGTAAAACCTGCGCGATGGGCCATGTCGACGGCTTTCAGCGTCTCGGTCAGGGTGCCGATCTGGTTGACTTTGACAAGCATGGAATTGGCGCTGCCGCGTTCAATGCCCATTGCCAGACGGGCAGGGTTTGTGACGAACAGATCGTCGCCAACCAGTTGCACCTTGTCGCCAAGCGCGTCTGTGAGGGCTTTCCAGCCGTCCCAATCGTCCTCTGACATGCCGTCCTCGATCGAGATAATCGGGTAGTCGGCGACCAATGCGGCAAGGTAGTCGACATTTTCCGCGCTTGTCAGGGATTTCCCTTCGCCCGAAAATTCGTATTTGCCGTTTTTATAGTATTCTGTCGCGGCGCAATCGAGGGCAAGGTAAATTTCCTCACCCGGCTTGTAACCCGCCTTTTCGATAGATTTCAAAATGAAATCAAGCGCATCACGGGTAGAGCTGATGTTGGGCGCGAACCCGCCTTCATCGCCGATCCCTGTGGACAGACCCGCAGCGGAGAGTTCTTTTTTCAGCGTATGGAACACTTCGGACCCCATGCGCACTGCGTCGCGGATGTTCTCCGCAGCCACCGGCATGATCATGAATTCCTGGATATCAATCGGATTATCAGCATGTTCGCCGCCATTGATGATGTTCATCATCGGTACGGGCAGCACACGCGCAGAGGTGCCGCCGACATAACGGAACAGCGGTTGGGTGCAGTAATCAGCAGCCGCTTTGGCAGCGGCCAGCGATACGCCAAGGATCGCATTTGCGCCCAGACGGGCTTTGTTTTCGGTGCCGTCCAGCTCAATCATGATCGCGTCGATCTCGACCTGTTCGGTGGCGTCGATACCCACCAGCGCTTCGGCGATTTCACCGTTGACGGCGGCACAAGCCTCCAACACGCCTTTGCCCATGTAGCGCGATGCGTCGCCATCGCGGCGCTCGACCGCTTCATAGGCGCCGGTTGATGCGCCTGACGGGACAGCGGCGCGGCCCATCGTGCCATCCTCAAGGATCACATCGACCTCAACCGTCGGGTTGCCCCGGCTGTCGAGAATTTCGCGGGCGTGAATGTCGATGATCGTGCTCATAGGGGCGTCCTTTGCTGATGCTTGGGGGCGTCATACAAGGATGCGGGCGCGGCGAAAACCCTTATGCCTTCGCTAAAATGGGTCGCTCAGGCTGAAACTCGCAATCTTCGCTCGCGCCAGACGGTGTAGATGCCCGATGCCACGATGATTGCAGCGCCGGTCAGCGTCAATGCGTCGGGCGATTCGTTGAACACCACGACCCCGACGACCAGCGCAAACAGCAGTCGCGCGTAGCGGAACGGGGTGACAAAGCTGACTTCACCCACGCGCATCGCGGCCACGATGGCGTAATAGGCGAACAATCCGATGCCCAATGCCGCACCGATATAGGTCCAGCCGGTGGGGTTCAGCGCCTCAAGCGGGCGGCCTTGCGCCAGCATCATGGCAAGGCCCGCAGGTATTGTGGCGGCAAAGCCCAGAAAGCTCAGTTGCATACTTGAGATCGCCTTGGGGATGCGGCGGGTGGCCAGATCACGCAAGGCAAGAAACAGTACGCCCGCCACGGCCAGAAGGGAGAGGACCGAGAAACTCTCCATCCCCGGACGGATGATCAGCAAGACGCCGCACAGACCCACAAGGATTGCGGACCAGCGCCGCCAGCCCACCGGTTCCTGAAGGAAGATGGCCGCGCCCAAGGTCACGACCAGCGGTGTGGCTTGCAAGATCGCAGAGGCGCTGGAGATCGAGGTAAGCACGAACGCCGACACGAAAGTGATGGCGCCGAACATCTCGCCAATGGCGCGCAGGAAGATCGGTAAAATCAGCATGTCGCGACTGAAAAGCGCGCGGCCCTGCAGTAAAACAACCGTGCCGAACACCGTTGCCCCGCCGACACCCAGCATAAAGATGATCTGCCCAACCGAAAGAGCATCTGCCAACAGCTTGATAAACATGTCTTCCAACGCAAAACCAAGCATGGCGATGACCATGAGCGCCGCGCCGCGCATATTGTCCATGTCCAGCCCTTTGTGCGATTGTCAGGCCGCAGCCATGACGGGTTTGGATAGCGCGTGCAAGACCTGCGCTGGCAAGGGCGCGGGCGCGGTGGTAGGACAGTGACATGAATGCGCCCACCCTGTTTGCTGCGTCGAAAGAGACGCTTGTGACCCTTGTGATCGGGGCGGTTGGTGCCGCCTTGGGATGGGCGTTGAATGCGCCGGTTTTTATGTTGCTGGGCCCTGCGGTGGCCGTGTCGGTTGCGGGGCTGTCGGGCCTGCGCTGTGGCATTGACGTGCGGCTGCGCGACGCCTGTTTTGTGATCCTCGGCATTGCCGTCGGCGCGGGGTTTGACAATGATGCGCTGGGGGCGATGCTGCGTTGGCCCTTGGCGTTTTTGTTCATGGCTGTGGTGCTTTGGGCGATTATGTTCATCTGTCAGGTGATGCTGGTGCGGTTCTTTGCTTTTGACGCGCGGTCGGCAATCCTGGCGTCTGCGCCGGGGCATCTGAGTTTTGTCATCGCGATTGCCGCAGACACCGGAGGCGATGTGGCGCGCATTTCAATGACCCAATCGGTACGGTTGTTGTCGCTGACTTTGGTGGTGCCCTTTGTAGCGCTGGCGATGGGGATCGAAGTGTCCAGCAACGTGGCCCCGCAGGGGGTGTTGATGCAGGTGCCGGTCTTGGGTGCGGTCGTCATTGCGGCGGTTGCACTGGGGCTGGTGTTTCAGCGGTTGAAAGTGCCTGCGCCGCTGTTGCTGGGGGCGATGGTCGTGTCCGGGATCGGGCATCTGACCAATTTGGCGCCGGGTGTGTTGCCCGAATGGTTGATCCTGCCTGCGTTCCTTGTTCTGGGGGCGTTGATCGGTACGCGGTTTTCGGGTGTCACACTGGCCCATCTGATGCGCGGCTTGGCGGCGGGTGTTGCCATCACGGGGGTCGCGGTCGGGTGTGCGGGGCTGGCGTCATTGCCCGTCGCATGGGCGCTGGGCATGCCGGTGGCGCATGTTCTGGTGGCCTTTGCCCCCGGCGGCTTAGAGACGATGATCGCCATGGGCGCGGTGTTGGGAGTGGTCCCGGGATTTGTCGCGGCCTGCCATGTGGCGCGGTTGATGGTGCTGACCGTTCTGGTGCCTGCGATGCTGGGCCGGGTGCGCGATTAGTCGCGCTTGGGCTTGATCGGCACGCCGTACAGTTCCAGTCGGTGACCGCGCAGTTCATAGCCCAGCTTTTTGGCGATGCGTTCCTGCAACTCTTCGATTTCGGCGTCGACAAATTCGATCACCTCGCCAGAATTCATGTCGATCAGGTGGTCGTGGTGGTCGCGTTCGGCATCTTCATACCGTGCGCGCCCATCGCCAAATTCGAGCTTGTCAAGAATACCGGCCTCTTCAAACAGCTTGACGGTGCGGTAAACGGTCGCAATCGAAATGCCCGCATCAAGGGCAGAGGCGCGGGCAAAGAGTTCCTCCACATCGGGGTGATCGTCGCTGTCTTCAATGACTTGCGCGATGATGCGGCGCTGGCCTGTCATGCGCAGACCCATCGCTTCGCATCGTTTGATGATCGTCTTTCTCATGATGCGCGCCCTTGGTCCCGGTGCGCGGGGGTTTAGCCCGATTTGCCACGCCGCGCTACCTCGGATTGATGACAAAGGTTGACTTATGCCGCGCGGTCCCCCATCTGCAGTTCGAGCGATGCCTTCTGCCGCGTGAGCAGGTCCGGTGCGATGTCCCGAAACGGGGCGCAAGATGCACCGGCTTTTCAAGGCCCGCCGATGTTCCCAAAATCACGCGTGGGGCCGAACGCGATCAGACAGCGCCACGGCATCTGGCCCGGCACTGCGATCTGTTTCGTGTACCCGCTGCGCCAAGCTGCGCGGCAAAGATGAATGGCGCGGGCCTTTGGCACGTGCCGGGAAAGTACGATATGAGCGATTTTGATATGATGGGCCTGCCGGCCAAGCTGGTGGCACGCCTGTACGAAATGGGTCTGAAAGACCCGACACCGATCCAGAAACAAGCCATTCCGCACGCCCTGAACGGGCGCGATGTGATGGGCCTTGCCCAGACGGGCACAGGCAAAACCGCCGCATTCGGCGTACCGTTGATTGCACAGATGCTGGCGGACCAAAAACGGCCCAGCCCGAAATCCGTGCGCGCGCTGATCCTTGCGCCAACCCGTGAGCTGGCCCAACAGATCATGCAGAACCTCAAGGCCTATGCCGAAGGCACGCCGATCAAGGCGCAGATGGTTGTGGGTGGTCAGTCGATCAATCCACAGATCAACCGTCTGGACAAAGGCGTCGATATTCTGGTGGCGACACCGGGGCGTCTGCTGGACCTGATGGACCGCCGTGCGGTGCGTTTGAACGAGACGACGTTCCTTGTGCTGGACGAGGCCGACCAGATGTTGGACATGGGGTTTATCCATGACCTGCGCAAAATCTCGTCTGTGATGCCGAAAGAACGCCAGACGATGTTGTTCTCGGCCACGATGCCGAAACTGATGAACGAGATTGCCAGCACCTACCTGCGCAACCCGATCCGCATCGAAGTCTCGCCTCCGGGCAAGGCCGCCGACAAGGTCACGCAAGAGGTGCACTTTATCGCCAAGGCGGAAAAGACATCGCTGTTGCAAGAACTGTTGGCCAAGCACAAGGGCGAGCGGGCGCTGGTTTTTGGCCGCACCAAGCACGGCTCTGAAAAGCTGATGAAGACGCTGGTGAAAGCGGGCTTTGACGCGGCATCCATCCATGGCAACAAGTCCCAAGGCCAGCGGGACCGCGCGATTGCGGGGTTCAAATCCGGTCAGGTGACAGTGCTGGTGGCCACAGATGTAGCCGCGCGTGGTCTGGATATTCCGGATGTAAAGCACGTATATAACTACGAACTGCCGAATGTGCCTGACAATTACGTCCACCGCATTGGCCGTACCGCGCGTGCGGGCAAGGATGGCGCTGCGATTGCATTCTGCGCACCCGATGAGATGGGCGAACTGATCGCGATCCAGAAGGTTATGAAAATCCGCATCCCCGTGGCCTCTGGCCGTCCGTGGGAAGGGGCCGAAATTGAAGAGAAGCCCAAGCAGACACGCGGCCGTGGCCGTGGCGGACGCCCGGGTGGCGGTGGCGGCGGCGGTCGTCCCCAAGGCGGCGGCGGTGGCGGCGCGCCTGCGGGTGGCAAGCCCGGTGGTGGCGCGCGCAGACGGCGTTCCGGCGGCGGTGGCGGCAAACCGGGCGGCCAAAAGGCAGCTTGATCTGCAGGAAATGAACAGAAAAAGGGCCCCTGCAGATTGCAGGGGCCTTTTTTGATCGAAGAGACCCCGGGACCGGTCCGAGGCGCAGCAATCTTGTTGGGTATCAGGTGTAAAGCGACGGAATGCCCATCTGCGCGTGGATGTCATTCACTTCCGCAGGCTTCATGCCGTATCCCGTTGCCAGTTTGTGCAGGTATTGCGCTTCGGCTTGGGTATCCAGATCAATGCCCAGCACAGACATGGCGTAGACTTGCGCGCCCAAGCCCTTTGGCGTCTGGCTGACCAATGCGTCCACATCCACGGGCGCTTGCAGTTGCGCTTGCACAAAGGCGGCTTCTTCGGCGTCTACATCGCCCAATTGGCCCAGCAGTTTCTGTTTTTCAGCCTCATCAAATGTGCCATCTGATTTTGCGGCCTGGATCATCGCGGCCAACATCAAGGCTGCGGCGGCTTCTTGATCTTGTGAAGGCTCGATCGGGGCTTGCGGTGTGGCGTCAAATTGCGAGTTCAGCACTGCGCCAAAGTCGGCACTGCTTTCGGCGGGGCGCTGGGCCATGGATTTGGCAAGGCCACCGGCACCCGCTGCACCGGCGAGACCGCCGAGCAATCCACCAAGACCGCCAGAACCGGCACCCCCGGTCAAACCGCCCAGCAATCCGCCCAAACCGCCGCCTTGCTGCGCGCCACCGCCCGCAAGCCCGCCCAGCAATCCGCCCAAACCCCCCGCAGACGCGCCACCGGCACCGCCAAGCTGTTCAAGCAGGCCGCCCAAACCACCCGTTGCAGCGCCAGAGCCGCCTTGTGACCCACCAAGCAGTCCGCCCAGCATGTCTTGCAGCCCGCCGCCCTGTTGCGCGCTGCCGCCGGTCAAGCCGCCCAAGAGACCACCAAGGCCGCCTGCCTGGCTTGCGCCGCCTTGACTGCCGCGCATCATGGATTGCGCGCCTTTGGCAACGGCAACGCCAACGGCCACTTTGGCCAGTGTTTTCATCAAGCTCATGTTTCTCTCCCACAGGTGAATTTATGGGGTGACTATGTGCAGAATTGGGCCCTGTGACGAGGGGAAAAGTCGTGCGGCTTTGGCCGAGGCAGCAAAAGCGGATTGACTTGGCGCACGCGAGGCAGCCTTGTGAGCGGATGGAACGCAAAGACCACATCGACCTCTTCGGGGCTGCTGCCCTCATCGCCTTTGCGCTGCATCTGTCCTTCAATCAGGTTGTGATCAAGGTAACGGCAGGGGGATTCAGCCCTGTGTTTGCTGCAGGATTACGATCTTTAGGGGCCGTTGTGGTGCTGTTGATCTGGATGCGGTTGCGCGGTGTCAGCATGCAGATCCCGCGCAATGCGTATTTTGGCGGGATATTGGCAGGGCTGCTGTTTGCGTTCGAATTTACCTGTCTTTTCATCGCGCTGGACATTACAACGGTCAGCCGCGCGTCGGTGATTTTCTATTCAATGCCGGTCTGGCTCGCGCTGCTGGCGCATGTGCTTTTCCCCGGAGAGCAGTTGACGCGGACCAAAGTGGTGGGGTTGATTGCGGCCATGTCAGGGGTCGCGCTGGCGCTTTTGGATCGCAATTCCGGGCAGGCAAGCTGGACGGGTGATATACTGGCCTTGTGTTCGGCCTTTTGCTGGGCGGGGATCGTCTTGTGCGTTCGCCTGACGTCATTATCGCAAGTTCCGCCTGCGCAGCAGTTGATGTTTCAGGTGGCGGTATCCGCGCCGATCCTGTTGTTGATCGCGCCGCTGTTCGGACCGTTGATCCGTGACATCCAGCCCATTCACATCGCGGGTATGGCGTTCCAGATCATCGCGGTGGCGAGCCTCGGGTTTCTGGTGTGGTTCTGGTTGATGAAGATATATCCCGCGTCCTCGGTCGCGTCGTTCAGTTTTCTATCGCCGGTGTTTTCGGTGATCTTCGGCTGGCTTTTGCTGTCCGAAGAGGTGGCCCCTTCGGTTTGGGGTGCGCTTGTTCTGGTTGCCAGCGGGATTTACCTGATCAACCGGCGCCCCCGCATCTGAGACTGCTTTTCAGTATTTTTGGCGAAAAGAGCCGATCAGGTCCCGCAGAACGTCGCCGGGACGATTTCCGCTTGGGTTGGCGGGCGCGCAAGGTCTGGGTCGGTCTCGGACAAGGGGGTCGCTAGGGCCGCGTTCAGGCGTTCGAACGGGGCCATATCGCCTGCGACGGCAGCGCTGATCATTTCTTCGATGCGGTGATTTCGCGGGATCACAGCGGGGTTCGTGGCGTTCATCAAGGGGATCGAGGGGGTGCGGGATTGCCAACGTGCATGCCAAACGTCAAAGGCGTCGCGGTTTGTGAACTGGTCGCGCGCGGCGTCTGTTGGCAAAGCGCGGAAGGTGTTTGTGAAATCAGCGCCGTCGGTTTGCATAAGAGTGAGGAGGTCTTCGATCAGCTTGGTGTCGTCCTGAGCGGGGTTCGCGATGCCGATTTTTGCCGCAAAATTGGTGAGCCACCCTGTCTCTAGCTGTGCAGGCATCGCGTGGACGATTGCGGTGGCCTCTTCGACGGCGGCGTCGCGGTCGTCCATCTGTTGGATCAGGCTGGTGGCGAGCTGTGCCATGTTCCAGACGGCGATGCCGGGTTGTTGTCCGAAGGCATAGCGGCCTTGTTGGTCGATTGAGCTGAACACACGGTTCTGGTGAAAGGCATCCATGAAGGCGCAAGGACCGTAGTCGATGGTTTCGCCCGCGATGCTGGCGTTGTCGGTGTTCATCACGCCGTGGATGAAACCGACTGCCATCCATTTTGTAACAAGCTCGGCTTGGGCTGTGCAGACGGCGCGCAAAAGGTCCATCGGGGTTTTGGCGTCGGGGTAGTGGCGGTTGATTGCGTACCCGGTGAGGGTTTTGAGGTGCTCGACTTCGCCGCGGTGCGCAAAGACCTGGAAGGTGCCGACGCGCAGGTGGCTGCGGGCAACGCGGGTCAGCACTGCACCGGGCAGCGCGCCTTGTTCGCGCCAGATGTTTTCGCCCGTCGCCGTGGCGGCCAGTGCGCGGGTTGTGGGAATGCCAAGTGCATGCATCGCCTCAGAGACCACGTATTCGCGCAACACCGGGCCAAGCCACGCGCGCCCGTCACCCATGCGGGAGTATGGTGTGGGGCCAGAGCCCTTAAGCTGGATGTCGCGGCGAATGCCGTCGGTGCCGATGACTTCGCCTAACAGGACCGCGCGGCCATCGCCGAGTTGCGGCGAGTAATTGCCGAACTGATGCCCTGCATAGAGTTGCGCAAGCGGGGCAGCGTTGTCGGGTGTTTGGTTGCCTGCAAAGACTTGAGCGGCCTCTGTCAGATCGCCGACTTCGATCCCCAACAGCGCGGCGAGGTCTGTGTTGTAGGCCAGAAGGTGAGGCGCTTTGACCGGTGTCGGGTTCAATCGCGTATAGAAGGCGTCCGGCAGGGCGGCGTAGCTGTTGTCGAAGGGGATATGCATCGGTTTACAGTTCCTTGGACATAAACATGTAGTTGTCACGGGGTTTGAAACCGGCGCGTTTGTAGAGCTTCATCGCTTTGTCGTTGTCGCGGTCAACTTCGAGATGGATGGCGCGCAGGCCGCCCTCGGACAGGGCGCGGGGAATTGCGGTGAGCGCCTCGGTTGCGATGCCGCGACCGCGGACGCCGGGACGGATATAGAGTTCGTCGATGATCGCGTCCAAGCCGCCGAATTCGACGGACCAGCCAAAGCAGATCACGACATAGCCGATAGGCGCACGCGGTGGGCCGATGAGGTAGACAACACCGTAAGGGAGCCCGTCCAGCAAAGGGGACAGGGCGGCGCGACGTGCGTCATCGGTTTGGGTGATCCCTTCTTCGGCGTGAAATGCAGCGCAAAGGGCCATGACCCGGTCGAGATGTTCGGGTTTGCCTAGGGTGAGGGCGGCGCTCATAACCGCGCCAATCGTTCGGTGAGCAGGGCAAAGAAACCGTCCGCGTCGATGGTATTCATGAAGGTCGCGTTGGCGGGGCGGTCGGTGACGCGCCACCAGTCAGCGACAGTCATGCCCATGGTGAGTTCTGACGTTGTTTCGATTTCGACGTTGATGTGGCGGCCTGTGAAAAGGTCGGGATTGATCAGATAGGCGGTGACGCAAGGATCGTGCAGGGGCGCACCTGCGGAGCCGTATTTTTCCTTGTCGAAGCGTTCGAAAAAGTCCGTCATCTGGGCGACAGCGATGCCCACGGGTGTGTTGAGGGCGCGAAAGGCGTCGTTGCGTTCCTTGGTGACCAGGGCCTTGTGGGTGACATCAAGCGGCATGACAACGATTGGAGCGCCTGATTTGAATACGATATCAGCGGCTTGGGGGTCAACGTAGATGTTGAATTCTGCCGTCGGTGTGATGTTACCACCCTCGAAATAACCACCGCCCATCAGCACAATCTTGGCCACGCGGCCCGCGATGTCAGGGGCTTTTTCAAACGCTGTGGCGATGTTCGTCAGGGGGCCAAGCGGGCAAAGCGTGACGGTGCCGGGGGCGAATTCACGCAGCTGTTCGATGATGAAATCAACGGCATGACCTTCGGCCAACGGCATCGTCGGGTCGGGCAGGTCGGGGCCGTCAAGGCCGCTTTTTCCGTGGACATGTTCGGCGGTAACAAGGGCGCGCCCCATGGGGCGGTCGCAGCCGGCAAAGACTTTGACATCTCGTTTGCCTGCAAGTTCGCAGATGATGCGCGCGTTCTTTTGCGTCAGATCCAGCGGCACATTGCCCGCAACGCACGTCAGGCCCAGAACTTCGATTTCCTCGGGGCTTGCGAGGGCCAGCAGAATTGCGACCGCGTCGTCCTGGCCGGGGTCTGTGTCGATGATGATCTTGCGTGGCTGCATGGTGTTGTCCTTGTTTGCCGCTAGATAGGCGTTTTGGCGCTTTAGCGAAAGGGTGCCTCAGGATTTGGTGGCGTCTGCCCGCTCATCTGCTTTGACGGCGTTCCAAAGGGCGTCCATTTCGGCCAGATCACTGTCGCTGGGGGTTTTGCCAAGCGCTGCAAGCCGGTCCTCGATTGCGGCAAAGCGGCGTTCGACCTTGCTGTTGGTGCGGCGCACTGCGACTTCGGGGTCTACGCCCAGATGCCGGGCGAGGTTGGCCATGACGAACAAAAGATCGCCGAACTCGTCCTCGACGGCGTCTTGGGTCAATGTATCGCGGGCCTTGACCAATTCGCCCGCCTCCTCAACAATTTTGTCTAACACGCTGGCGGTATCGTTCCAGTCAAAGCCCACGCGGGCCAGCCGCTTTTGAAGTTTGACCGCGCGCGTCATGCCGGGCAGGCCGAGCGCGACACCATCAAGGGTGCGGGCTTGGGCCTTGCCCTTGCGTTCTTTGGCTTTGATCGCCTCCCAATCAGCGGTCTGTTGTTCGGCGGATTTGTCGCGGCTTTCATCGCCGAACACATGCGGATGCCGCGCGACCATTTTGTCTGAGATGTTGCGTACGACCGATTGAAAGGTGAAATGCCCGGCCTCTTCGCCCATGGCGGTATGATAGACCGATTGCAGCAGCAGATCGCCCAATTCGCCCTCTAATTCCTTCCAATCGCGCCGCTCGATGGCGTCGGCGACCTCGTAAGCTTCCTCAATCGTGTAGGGGGCGATGGTGTCGAAATCCTGTTCGATGTCCCACGGACAGCCGGTTTCAGGGTCGCGCAAGCGCCGCATGATTTCTAACAGTCGTTCGATCCCTGCATCAGGGTCATGAATGTCGATGCCGACATCGCGGGTGTAAATGGCTTTGTCGGGCATTGCAGATGGGTCCTGTCTGGTGTCAGATGCACCCTGAACAAGCCCGTATTAGGAGTCCACCCCATGCCTGTTGTTAACCGTATTGCAGATTTCAGCGCGGACATGACCGCATGGCGCCAGCACCTGCATACGATCCCTGAATTGGGGTTGGAATGCCACCAAACGGCCGCCTTTGTGGTCGAACGCCTGCGAGAGTTTGGTGTGGATGAACTGCATGAAGGGATCGCGACAACGGGCATCGTCGCGATTATCAACGGGCAAGGCGCGGGGCCAACGATTGGTCTGCGCGCCGATATGGATGCGCTGCCGATCATGGAAGAAACCGGTGTGCCCTACGCCAGCACGCATCCCGGCAAGATGCATGCGTGTGGGCATGACGGGCATACGGCGATGTTGCTGGGAGCGGCCAAATATCTGGCAGAGACGCGGAATTTCTCTGGTAAGGTCGCGTTGCTGTTTCAACCAGCCGAAGAGGTTGGCGGCGGCGGTGAGGTGATGGTGCAGGAAGGCGTCATGGACCGGTTCGACATTAGCCAGGTCTATGCGCTGCACAATGCGCCTAACCTTGAGTTCGGGCGCTTTCACACGACGCCGGGGCCGATCATGGCGGCGGCAGATACGTTTACCATCAATTTGACGGGACGCGGCGGGCATGGTGCGCGGCCACATGATTGTATTGATCCGGTGGTGGCGGCCTGCGCGATTGTGCAGTCTTTACAAACGATTGTCAGCCGGAACACCGACCCGAAAGCGCAACTGGTGATCTCTACCACGCAGATCCACACAGGAACGACCGACAATGTGATCCCCGAGGAGGTCTATATCAACGGCACGGTGCGCACCTTTGACAAAGACGTGCAGGCAATGGTCGTGCGGCGCATGCAGGCCATCGTGGACGGGCATGCGGCAAGCTATGATTTGACCGCAGAGTTGGATTTTGAGTACGGCTATCCACCCACCGTGAACGATGCGGCCAAGACCGATTTTGCGGTCGAGGTTGCGGGTGAAGTGGCTGGCGAAGCAGGGGTTGAAGCTGCGTTCCCGCCGGTGATGGGGGCAGAGGATTTTTCCTATATGCTGGAGGTGCGACCCGGTGCTTATCTGATGCTGGGGCAGGGCGAGGGTGCCGGCGTGCACCACGCCAAATACAATTTCAACGACGAGATTGCCCCGATTGGCGCGTCGTTTTTTGCGCGCATGGTTGAACGCGCGCAGCCTTTGGCGGGGTCCTGAACGATGGGTTTGGAAGATGCCGCCGCACAGGTGGATCAGGCGTTTACGCGCGACGACCTGAAGGGGCCGAGTTTCGAGAATGCCTTTGGCGGGGCGACCTCGTTCTTGCGGCGCAAATATACCAAGGATTTGACGGGCGTGGATATCGCCGTCACGGGTGTGCCGTTCGATCAGGCCGTGACCAACCGCACGGGCACACGGCTGGGCCCGCGTGCCATCCGCGAGGCCAGCACCTTGCAACCTTACGATCCGCCTTACGGGTGGGATTTCGATGTGCTGAGCGAATTTGCCATCGCCGATTATGGTGATCTGGCGTTTGATTATGGGCATACGTCAAAGTTCCCCGCAGCCCTGACTGCGCATATCAAGGGCATATTGGACGCTGGTGCGGCCTCGGTCGTTTTGGGCGGGGACCACTATATCAGTTTTCCGATCCTCAAGGCATATGCCGAAAAGTACGGACCTATCAGTCTGTTACAGTTCGATGCTCATTCAGATACATGGCCCGATGACGACATGGACCGCATCGACCACGGCACGATGTTCTACAAGGCGGTAAAGTCGGGGATCGTCGATCCGCTAACTTCGGTGCAGGTGGGCATTCGCACGACAAATCCCGATACTTTGGGGGTCACAACCATTGATGCGCGCGAAGTTCATGAAAAGGGACCACAAGCGGCAGTTGCCAAGATAAAACAGGTGCTTGGGGATCGTCCTTGTTATTTGACATGGGATATTGATGCGCTTGATCCGGCCTTTGCGCCCGGCACTGGCACGCCTGTCTGGGGGGGACTGACATCCGCGCAGGCGGCGATCATGCTGCGCGATCTGGCGGGGATCAATATTGTGGGCGGCGACGTTGTCGAAGTCTCACCGCCGTTTGACACAACCGGGGCCACAGCCATCGCAGGCGCGCATGTGGCGACAGAAATCCTATGCCTGCTGGGCCACCGGATGAGGACCACATGAGCGAGAAAAACCAACCCATCAGCGGCAATGATTTGGCGCGGTTCTCGGGGCCGAACACCTTTATGCGTCTGCCTGCGGTGAATGACCTTAAGGGGCTGGATGTGGCGATTTGCGGCATTCCGCTGGATATTGGCACGTCTTGGCGGTCAGGCACGCGGTTTGGGCCCAAAGAGGTGCGCAGCCAATCCGCGATGTTGCGGCCTTATAATCTTGGTACCGGGGCGGCACCTTTTGACAGTTTGCAAGTCGCTGACATTGGTGATCTGGCGATCAACACGTTCTCGCTAAGTGATAGTTTGCGTATTATTGCAGAGAGTTACGAGTCTATCTTAAACTATGACGTGATCCCGATGGCGATTGGCGGGGATCATTCGATCACGTTGCCGATCTTGCGCGCAATCGCCAAGCGGCACGGACCTGTTGCACTGGTCCATGTGGACGCCCATGCGGACGTGAACGACGAGATGTTTGGCGAACGCGAATGCCACGGCACCGTGTTTCGCCGTGCACATGAAGAAGGGCTGATAAACCCCTCAAAAGTATACCAAGTTGGTCTGCGTGGTACAGGGTACTCTGTCGAGGATTTTGCCGAAGCTGCCGGTTGGGGATTTCAACAATTCCCGGCGCAAGAGCTATGGGGCCGCAGCCTGTCGACGCTGGGCGCCGAGATCAGGCGCGATATTGGCGATCTGCCGGTCTACGTGACTTATGACATCGACAGTCTGGACCCGGCCTTTGCCCCCGGTACGGGCACGCCGGAGATTGGCGGGCTGACGACACCCCAAGCGATGGAACTCATCCGCGCGCTCAAGGGGCTGAACATTGTCGGCGCCGATCTGGTTGAGGTATCGCCGCCCTATGATACCTCGGGCAATACTGCGCTGACGGGGGCAAATATCCTCTATGAGATGCTATGCGTTCTTCCGGGCGTTACGTATCGCTGAACATGCGGGACGCGCCGCGGGGAGTTAACTCGGAAAGATGATGCAGGGGAGATTGCGGATGGTATTCTGGATTCTGGTTTTAGGGGTGGTCGGGCTTGTGGCCTTTATCCGGCTTGCGCCGCATGATGTTGAGCGGTGGCACCGGCAATCCAGTGCCAGCGGTATGGGCGAAATCCGGTCTGCATCCGGCTTTGTCTGGCGTCAGGCGGTTGACGGGGATGGCACAGATCTGCTGCGGAAACTGGATGCCGCCGCCACAGCGACACCTCGGACAACGCGGCTGACAGGGTCTGTCGAGGACGCAAAGATCACTTATATCACCCGTTCCCGTATCATGGGTTTCCCGGACTACGCGACGATTGGCCTGTATGAGGGGCCGGTCGCGGATGGAACAGGGCGATATCTGGAAATCAACAGCCGCCTGCGCTTTGGCAAATCAGATCTGGGGGTAAACCGTCAACGCGTTAAAGGCTGGCTCAGCGCGCTCTAGGCTGGAAGACAGGCAGCCCTGTTGCACCTCGCGCCACATTGGCACGTTCAGCGACATCTGGCATTGCGCCATGAACATACGGCCATCCACTTGCAGACAGATTGTTTCCCCGATTTCGATGCGGTTATGGTTGCGGTCGGTGCAATAGCAGTCGACGGTCTTGCCGCTGGGATATGTGCCGTCAGCGGCGGCGGGCAGGGCCAGCAGACAGGCAAGGAGAATGATGCGTTTCATGTCAGGCTTGTTGGTTGCTTCATGGATACAGCATAGCACACCGCAGGCCTTGACCAAAGCACTTCCATAAGCGACAGGATGTCCCATGATACCCATGGACCGCCTTGAACAGATTTCCCAGCGCTTTCAGTTTCTGGAGGCGTCGATGGCTGCGGGATCTGATGGGGCTGATTTTGCAGCGCTTGCAAAAGAATATTCCGATTTGCGCCCGTTGGTAGAGCAGATCGACGCCTACAAGCAGTTGCGCCGCGATATGGACGACGCGCAAACCATGCTGCATGACCCCGAGATGGCAGAGCTTGCCCGAGAGGAATTGCCCGCGCTGAAAGCGGCGATACCGAAGGCAGAAGCCGCCCTGCAACTGGCGTTGTTGCCGCGCGATGCGGCAGATGCAAAACCCGCAATGCTGGAGATCAGACCCGGAACCGGCGGGGATGAGGCCGCGTTGTTTGCCGCAGATTTGCTGCGGATGTACCAACGCTATGCAGAGGCGCGGGGCTGGGGTTTCGATCTGATCGAAGCGCAGATGACTGAACTGGGCGGCGTCAAGGAAGTGGTGGCGCATATCACCGGCCAGAACGTTTTTGCCCGGCTCAAATTTGAAAGCGGTGTGCACCGCGTCCAACGCGTGCCAACCACCGAATCCGGTGGGCGCATTCATACCTCTGCCGCGACCGTTGCGGTCCTGCCAGAGGCCGAAGACGTAGATATCGAGATCAACGCCAATGATTTGCGGATTGATACGATGCGGTCGTCCGGCGCGGGGGGGCAGCACGTTAACACCACCGATTCTGCCGTGCGGATCACGCATTTGCCCACCGGTCTGGTTGTCACCAGTTCCGAAAAGTCGCAGCACCGCAACCGCGACAAGGCGATGCAGGTTCTCAAGGCGCGGCTTTATGATCTGGAACGCAGCCGGGTGGACAGCGAACGCTCTGCTGACAGGGCCGCGCAAGTCGGCTCGGGGGATCGTTCAGAGCGGATCAGGACCTATAATTTCCCGCAAGGGCGGATGACCGACCACCGGATCAACCTCACGCTTTACCGGCTGGATGCGGTGATGCAGGGCGATCTGGATGAGATTGTCGATGCGCTGACCGCTGATGCTCAGGCGCGGATGTTGGCAGAGATGAACGCATGAGCACGGCAGCGCAGGCAATGGCTGCGGCTGCTGCAAGGCTGCGCGCGGCGGGCGTACCTGATCCTGCGCGGGATGCCCGGATGTTGCTGGCGCATGCAGCGTCGGTGGATGCGGCACGGGTCACGTTGATCGCACCCGAAGAAATCGCGCCCGAAATCGCGGAGCGGTTTGAAAACCTGATCGCGCTGCGTGCCGTGCGCGTGCCGGTGTCGCAATTAATCGGCGTACGCGCATTTTATGGCCGCGAATTCCACATCAGCCGCGAGGTGCTGGACCCGCGACCCGAGACAGAGACCCTGATTGATCTGGCCTTGAACACGGCCTTTTCGCGCGTGCTTGATCTGGGAACAGGGTCGGGGTGTATCCTTGTCACGCTGTTGGCGGAACGGCCCGATGCAACCGGTCTGGGCGTGGATCTGTCAGAGGAAGCCTGCCTGCAGGCCAGCGCCAATGCGGTGCAACATGGCGTACAAGACCGTGCGCAAATTATGCAATCGGATTGGTTTGAGCGGGTCGAAGGGCGCTTTGATCTGATTGTGTCGAACCCGCCCTACCTTGCCGCAACCGAAATGGCAGATGTCGCGCCCGAGTTGCGCGATCACGAGCCGCATATGGCGCTGACCGATGGTCTGGACGGGCTGTCTGTCTACCGGATCATCGCGGCCACGGCCCAAGGGTATCTGACGGCACAAGGCCGCGTCATGGTAGAGATCGGCTGGCAACAGGGGTCGGATGTTGTCGCGATTTTCGAAAACGCGGGCTGGGGCGAGGTGACGTTGAGCCATGATCTGGATGGCCGCGCGCGCGTCGTATCAGCGGCCAGACCAGCATAAAGTGGCCCGGATTCACGATTTTTCATAATTTGCGCCAATTTGAAGCAGTTTGTCCTTGCCGTGGCGGGTGTGGCATGCTTATTCAGAGGTGTTGCTGCGGTCGATGCTTTCATGGTCCCGCGCGGCATTATGCCCAACAACTCGCTTAACCGGCTTAGTATGTGACCGTCTAACGGCCTCCGGTTTTTAAGAAAACAGCACCAAAGGCTGACATCATTTCATGAAATCCACCAGATCCCGGTCCCGGTCCAAAAATAACCGCAACCGTCCGCAAAACAGTGGCGGCAACGTCGTTAACCGCGTTTTCGACAGCTCAGGCCCTGAGGGCAAGGTGCGTGGCACCCCCAGTCAGGTGATTGAGAAATACAATCAGCTTGCCCGTGATGCCACGCTGAGCAATGACCGCGTCGCGGCAGAAAATTTTCAGCAGCACGCTGAGCATTATCTGCGCATGCTGTCAGAAGCACAGCGCGAAATTGACGAACGCCGCGAAGAGCAGGAGCGCCAGAACCGCGAACGCCAAGCCGAGCGCGACCGCGAGCGCACCGAACGTCAGGAACGTGATGGCGCGCAGGGCGGTCATCAGAACAATGGCAATGATCAGGGTGGTAACGATACGTCTCGCAATGATCATGGCCAGAATGAACAAGGTCACAGAGACCACAGCGAGAAAGATCATGGCCAAAAAGATCATAGCCAGTCAGAGCAGCCGGACACGCGCCACAACCAACAGCCTCAGTCCGCGCCGGAACCTGCGCAATCGTCTGATGATAGCGGTCTGGTCGACACCCCCGAGAGCAAGCCAAAGCCAAAGCGCGCACCGCGCCGCAAGCCCAAGCCGAAACCCGATACGCCGCCAGAGGCATCCGGTGGGGGCGATCAGCCCGAAGCTGCAGAATAGAACCAGACAAGGCCTCGCATCAGCGGGGCCTTTTTTCCAAGATGCGTTAGTCTTGAGACAGGTCGGCGGGCAAAGGCACGACAGATGTATCCGGGCGCTGCGCATAGCGAATTTGCCCTTTTGCGCGCAACACGTCCGTACGGGGTTTCCATGTATAGCGCGCGTCGCCGTGGACCGGAGCCCAGAACAATTTGCCACCGTGCCGCCAAGGGTCGAGGACCACGCCGTCTTGCATCAAGGTGCCCTTGGCTTTGATCACGGCGGTGCTGTGTTCAATCAGGAACCGGCTTTCGGAATTGGCAATCGCGCGGGTCAACTCCAGCGTGGTAAAGCCTTCGGCGTTCAGGCGGCGTTCCATGTCTTCTGCCCAATGATAGCATAGCCCGCGCGGGCGCAAACCTGCGTTGACCTTGGCGTTGTGGATCAAGGGAGGGTCAGTGATCTGGTATTCCTGCGCCAGTTGCCGACTGTAGGCAAAAGAGATTTGTGCCGCGCGCGCCGCCTCGGCCGCATCAACATCCGGGGACAGGGCGGCAATGGCCTGTGCCAATGCTGTGATGTCTGGGGGCGTGGCGCGGGTCGGCACCGAAGGGGCGCAAGCCGCAAGCAAAAGCATCACGCCGAGCAGCAGAACCTGCCTCATGCGGCGCGGGCTGCGGCGACCTGTCTTGCCAGCGCGCAGAACCCTTCAAGGGGGATTTGTTCGGCGCGGTCTGTGGGTTTCAAACCGGCCGCGACAAGCAGGTCTTCGATGTTGGGCGCGATCCCCTTGAGAGAGGCGCGCAGCATCTTGCGGCGTTGGTTGAAACCCGCAGCCACGACTTGGTTCAGCACGGCGGCATCCGCAGGAAAGCGGGGCTCCGGCAATGCGGTCAAATGCACCACGGCAGAAGAAACCTTGGGCGGCGGCGTAAAGGCACTGGGCGGCAGGTGCATGACGATACGCGCATCGGCCCGCCATTGGGCAAGGATGGCAAGCCGCCCGTAGGTCTTTGACCCCGGGGGCGCCACGATACGTTCGGCAACTTCGCGCTGGAACATCAAGGTCAGGCTTTCCCAGAACGGCGGCCACGTGGGCGGCGTCAGCCAGCGCACCAACAGCTCTGTCCCCACATTATAGGGCAGGTTCGCGGCAACACGGATCGGGGGTGTCAGATGCGCCAGCGGGTCAATCTCAAGCGCGTCGCCCTCAATCACCGTCAGACGTCCCGGATAGGCGTCGGCGATCTCGGCCAATGCGGACAGACAACGGGGGTCTTTTTCGATGGCAAGCACACGGCGCGCACCCTCAGACAGCAGGCCGCGCGTCAGCCCGCCGGGGCCGGGGCCGATTTCCAGCACGTCACAAGCGGTGACATCGCCCGCCTGGCGCGCAATTTTCGCCGTCAGGTTCAGGTCCAGAAGAAAGTTCTGGCCCAGTGACTTGCGCGCAGATAGCCCGTGTGTGGCAATCACATCGCGGAGCGGCGGAAGGGCATCAATGCCGCTCATGTCGCTTGCGCCATTTTGTAGGCCAGCCGGATCGCCTCGACCATGCTGGTCGGGTTCGCGATGCCCTTGCCCGCAATATCAAACGCTGTGCCGTGGTCGGGCGAGGTGCGGATGAATGGCAGGCCAAGGGTGACGTTGACGCCTTTGTCAAAGTCCAGTGTTTTGATCGGGATCAAGGCTTGATCGTGATACATCGCAATGGCCGCGTCATACCGCGCGCGGGCGGCAGCATGAAACATCGTGTCGGCGGGCAGGGGACCGGTCAGGTTGTACCCTTCCGCCCGCATGTCAGAGATCAGCCCGGCGATCCAATCGACCTCTTGGGTGCCCATCGCACCCCCTTCGCCGGCATGGGGGTTCAGACCGGCCACGGCAAGGCGGGGGGTTGGCACACCAAACTGTTCTTGCAAACCGTTATGGGTGATCTCGATCACCCGCCGCAGGCCCTTGGGGGTCAGTTCATGCGCTACCTGATCCAGCGCGATGTGGATTGTTGCAGGCACAACGCGCAACTGGTCCGAGGCCAGCATCATCACCACATCCTCCACGCCCGCAAGCGCGGCGAGATATTCGGTATGGCCCGGATAGGCGAAATCCGCCCCGTCCTTGAGCGCTTTTTTGTGGATCGGTGCCGTGCAAAGCGCAGATGCCTGGCCGTCCGTCACAAGGCGCACGGCGCGGGCGATGACTTCAATCACATGGGCGGCATGCGACGGATCGGGTTGGCCCGGTGTGACCGCGCTGCCAAAATCATGCACCAGCACGGGCAGAGCGTCTTTGCCGACGGACGCTGCCGCCGCCGCATCATCGACCACCAAGTAGGGCAGGTCTGCAGGCAAATGGCGCGGGTCGCCCAGCCAGAGAATGGGCACTTCGTCCTTCAACAACGCCCATGCGCGGGCCGCAACTTCGGGTCCGATCCCGGCAGGTTCACCGCAGGACAGGATAACCGGCAAAGGGGTATTGCTCATTTCCGGGTAATGCGGGCGTCGGCGCGCAACTGGGCGATCAACTGGTTGGAATATCCCTGAAGCTGTTCTTGCCGCAGCGCATTGCGCACGGCATCGCGGTCAACTTCGGCGTTTTCCTCGGCCACGCGTTTGCACATCATCAAGAATACCAGCGTTTGACCGTTGTTCCGGGTCAATGTGGTGGACACTTCGCCGGTGTCCAGTTTTGACAATTCAATCGCAAAGTCGTTGGGTAGCTCTGCGGGTGCCTTGGTCTCGCGGTCCAGCACGTCCTCGGGCTGGCCTTTGGCCACGCCATAAAGATCGTCGCAGGTGTCGACACGGTTCTTCAATTGCGCCGCTTGGGCAAGGGTGGCCTCTGATCTGCCGCCGGGAATGTAGTAGGCTGCGTATTCGATGGACGCATAACGTTGCGCCGGTTTGCCGGTTTCCTGAATGTCGCGCAGCTGGAACAGTGCTACGGCATTCGGGATCGACAGCGGGGCTGTGACCTCGCCCGGTGAAAGACCCAAGATCAGGCCGCGCAACGCTGGCGGCAGGTCTTCGACGTTCTGCCATGGCAGGCGGCCACCGGCGCCGCGTGATGCGGTTGCCGAATACTGGCGCGCGAAATTCGAGAACTCGGCAGGGGTGCGCGATTGGGCAATCCGTTCAGCCAGTGCATTGACGTTTGCGGCGTTCTGGGGGGGCGCGGGGATAATAATCTCGGAGACCAGGACGCGGATGCTTGAACCGGCGCTGCCCGCACCCAGTTGGGCATCAATGTCGCGTTCGGTGATGGATACATTGCGCACGTAGCGCGCGCGGATCAGTTCGCGCCATGTCAGCGTGTTGGCGATGAAATCGCGAAACGTCTCACGCTCCACGCCGTTCTGGCCCAGTGCTGTGATGAACTCCTCAGCGCTAAGGTTGGCGCGGGTGGCAAATTCAGCCATGCCTTCGCGCATGCCCTCTTCGGTTATCTCGAGGCCCGCGGCATTTGTAGCTGCGGTGCGCAGGCGGTCATCAATCAGCGCTTCGATGACGGCCTCGCGCGTGGCGTCGGGGGCATTCAACAATTGCAGGAACCGCAACCTTTGCTGCACTTCGTATTCGGTGACGACCGTGTTATTGACCTGCGCCACCGGGGCAAACAGGTTCTGCGCCGTCGCAGGAAGCGCGCCAATACCCAAAGCGGCCACAAGGGCCAGGGATTTGAACAGGCGGGGCAGGCAAGGCAATAGGGTCATATGTTTCACTTCTGACAGGAGCGCATGTATTTTTCTGTCCCTGAGGACACAGCAAAGCCGCGTAAGCCCACGTTAAACCCGAAATTGGTCGTAGGCTCAACACTTGTGGACGAGGAATAGCGCCGCTCGACCGCGAGGTCCATGGAAACGCATTCATTGTTGTAGGTCAGGCCAAGTCCCGCCGTTGCCGAGCGGTCATCGACAATATCAAACCGGTAGTCGGCTGTGGCGGCCCAGTGACGCGAAATGGCATAATTGCCGTTCAGCAGAATTTCCGAGGTCGCGCCGGGGCGGTCTTCGTCAGCATCTGCATCCATCCAGACATAACTGCCGCTCAGGCCTCCCCGTGCGAAATACCAATCGCCGCGCAGCTCTGCTTTGGCAAAATTGAAACTCTCGTCAAAAAGGCTGCGGCCTGACAGGGATAACCCGCCTTGGCTTTTGATCTGGCCTGCCAGCAGGAAATTCGAGGCGCCCCCTGACAGTCCGGAGGTATTGGAGAATTCAGGATCGGCATCGCGGCGCAAGACCTGACCCACAGTAAGATGTGCATCCCATCCATTGGGATTAAACCGCGCCCAGTTCACACCCACAGCAGCCGTAAAGCCCCGCTCACGCCGGTCAGGGGCTGCAAATCTGGACAACGACAGCAGATTGCCCTCGTCAAATTCTGTGCGCGTGCTTTCATCGTTGGGTATATCCAGCCGGTTGCCGCCGACCCAACCCAACTGCGCCACGGGTTCCAGCGTTTGCACAATGCCATTGGACGCACGCCGCACCATTGGATAGCGCAGGGCAACGGCGGCGTGGGGCACCAGATCAGCATGGTTTTGGTCAAAGGTTGAATCCTGCGTGATGTCAAAGACCTGAAAACTGGCACCCACCCGGGTGTCCGCCACAAGGCCCCAGCGCAGCGTGTCGCGGCGCAGCCATTCCACTTTGCCACCCAAACGCACCACATCACGGCCATCTACCACAAGGTCCGCATCAGGTCCGTCAACGTCCAGATCAGAGGCACGGGTGTGGCTATGGGCATGCAGGCTCAGCCGGACCTCGCCCCCGATGGCCGACGGAAAGAACCGCCGCTCGTATTCACCATCCAGCACGATTGTCGGCAGATTGTCGTTGATGTCACTGACGCGCAGGCTTTCAAAGTTGAAAATACTGGCGCGCACATAGGCGTCGCGTCGGGCGCGCTCTATGGTGATCTGGCTCTCCAGCCGGTCTTCGTTATAATAATCATACTGCGAGAAATAGGCGTTGTCGTTTACGGCCTCTATGTCGAACGTCAACGTATAGTCCCGCTCAAGGTTGAACGCACCGCGCCCGATAAGATAGCCGCGTGTCGCATCGGGACGCTCGTCATCGCGGGTGATTGCGCCATCAAATTGCATGCGTCCCCGCGCAAATGCCTGACGGTAGCGGAATTCGAGCGTGCGGGTCGCGGTCGAGATATAGGGTGTCAGCGTCAGGTCGCGGTGATCACCCAGCTTGATAAAATAGGGCAGCTTGAGGCCGGTGCCCAGCTGCGATGTTGTACGGATCGACGGCACCAAAAAACCGGTAGCACGATCAAGGCCCGGACCGGGCAGGCGCAAGCGAGGCACGTAAAAAACCGGAACGCGTAGAATGCGGAACTGTGCCTCATCAAAGTATAGCTTGTTTTCAACCCGGTCATGCACCACGCGCTTGGCGCGGATCTGCCACAGCGGCGCGCGTCCGTCCTCGCAAATCCGGCAGGACGTCACCGTTGTTTTGTAAAGCTGGCTGTAACGCCCATCTGTACGGTTGATCTGCTGTGCGGCCAGTTGCAATTGTTGGTTCAGCACCAGCCGTGCACCGGTCAGGATGCCGTTTTGCATATCGGATGACAGTTGCGCCGCATCGGCGAGGATCAAGGTTTTGGTACCTTCGGTCAGCACAATCGGCCCTTCGATGGTCAACCCGCCTGTCGCCTCGTTGTATCTGATGGATTTTGCCTGCAGGCGGGTGCCGCCCTGAAACGCCTCAACATTGCCTTGCGCGACCAAGGTGCGGTCTGCCTCGATAAACACGTTGTCAGCGATCAACACGGCCGGTTTGGTCGGCTCAACTTGCTGGGCGACCGCCAAAGCGGGCAAGAGCAATGTCAGCAAGAAGACCGCGAGCGCACGCAACATCTAGCCGTCCTCTGCATGCAGCAGCAGGCCAAGCGCCAACAGCACCGAGGCAACCGGCGGTGCCCATGCGGCCAAAAGGACCGGAATTTGCCCGTTTTCACCTAAAATTTGCGCAAAGCTGCGGATAAAATACAAACCAAACCCCAAAAGCACTGCAGTAATTACGGCGACCCCCGTACCCCCAAATCTGGTATGGCGCATGGTAAAGGCGCTCGCAACAAGAACCATTGCCATCAGAAACAGAGGCCGCGCAATTTCGGCTTGCAGCCAGACCTTGTGTTGACGGGGCGAAAAGCCTGCCTGCTCAAGCTGGCGGATGAACCGGGGCAATTCGTAAATCGAAACAGCGGCGGGCTTGCCGATCGTCTCGCGGATGCGGTCCAGGGTCAGGGTCGAAGGCACAGTAAAGGTCTCGAATACCTCCGCATTGCCTTCGGGGTTAATGCCTGTGCGCAAGGGCCATGATTTTGCATTGCTCAGCGACCATGCACCGTCCAGCAAGGTGGCGCTTGCCGCTTCAATCCGCTGGATGGGTCCGTTGTTTTTGTCGTAGCTCAAAAAGGTCACGTCATAGAGCACCGAAGCATCGGCGTTTGACCGGAATGCGCGGATTACTGTTTGACCATTCTCTGAGCCTTGGCGCAGCCACAACCCTTCGTCGCTGATGGAAAACGCAGATGCGCCGCCAGCGCGGTAGCTTTCTGACAGTTGCAAATAGCGGTTTGATGTGGCCGCAACGATCGGGTTGAGCATCGTGACTGCAAAGACACCAATGATCAGTGCCACTGCAACCGGCGCGCGCAGGGCGCTTAGGGCAGAACGACCCGCGGCGCGCGTGACAACCAGTTCCGAAGAGCGGGCCAAAGATATAAAGAGCGTCACGGTCGCAAGGATCATGATCAGCGGCAGGATCAGGTTGATTGTCTGTGGCGTGTTCAGCAGGGTCAAACCAAGGATTTGCTGCCAGCCCAGATCAAGACCGGCAAACCGGCGTGCTTGATCAACGGCGTCGATCAGCACCACAAGCGCGAAAAGCACCGCAGTGATCAGCAAGAAACCCATTGCGAAACGCCGGGCGAAATAAAGGTGCAGGATCATGCGGGTTTCTGCCTTGCGATCAGGCGGCGTGTCCAGCCGGGATGGGCCGATTGCCACAGCGCGCCCAACACGACCAACGCGCCAAAGAGCGAGGGCAGGTAAAGAATAGGCCACAAATCAGCCTGCGTCTGGACCATCCGGACCAATGTGCCGCGCGATCCGTCAATGGCGATGAGCAGTGCAAACGCCAGCGCAATTTCGCGCCAGATGCCAAAGCGCGAAAAGCCCCCGATCAGCAGGATCGAAAACCCGACCATGGCGGCAACAACGCAAAACAAGGCTTGCGCAAAACGGCTGTTCAGCTCTTCTGCCAACACACCCGTCGATACTTGGGGCGGCAGCGTCGCGCGGGACGCCGCGATCAATGCGGGGGTGGTGAGGCCCGCCAGATCGTAACGATCCGGACGGTCTCGGCGCACCAATGCGGAGATGTCAAAAGAAAAGTCCCGGAACTTTGCCGTCGACAAAGCCAGTCCATTTTTCTGTAGCCGCTGCGCCAACCCGTCGACCATAATGAGCGTTGTTCCCGCGCCGTTGCGCACCAGATATGCCTCGGACGCGGTATAGATCACGCCCTGCGCCCGATCCCGGCGATCCGACAGGAACACATCATGCAGCACCCCGTCCGCGCCGATCAGGCGGGTATACAATGTCACATTTGTGGTGGGATGCAGAAACTGGCCTTCCTTCAGCAGTCCTGCGGTGACGTTCTGGGCAATCTCCAGCTCGCGCTGGTTCAACTGGCGCTGGGCGAGGGGCACCAGAAAATGGCTGAGCACGGACATCATCAATGCGACACATAACCCGTAAGCCAGCACAGGGCGGGCCAACCGCCACGGACTGGACCCTGTGGATTGCATCACGGTTAATTCGGCCTCGGAACTCATCCGGTTGGTGACATAGACTGCCCCCGCAAATGTCGCGACGGGCAGGACCGTGGCGATCAGGCGGGGCAAGCCAAGGGCGGTAAATTCCAGAAAAACAAGCGCAGAATGGCCATCACCGATCAGTCGGTCAAACAGCACCACGGCCCGGTTGATCCAGAACAGCGCAACCAGAACGAGGGCGAAAAACCCGAACAAAAGCAGAAGCTGCGACAGCATATAGCGGTCAAATTTTGCCACTGCATCCCTCATATCTTGTGCCTGAGCGCCAGTTTACCGGCGGATTTAGCCCAAACATACGCCAATTCGCGGGCTAGGAAAACTGCAAACTGGTCTTCGGCTGCGTTGCGCGCTACGTCTGGGGCGAAAACCGGACAAAGGCGCATGATATGACCCAGCTGACCCCTATCACATTTCACGAGATCGACATCGAAGCCATCGCAACGGCCACCGGACGGGTTGTCGTCTTTGCCGACACAGATGGCAAGCTGGACACCGGTGCGCGGCGCGTGAACAAGCTGATGCGTGGTGCGCTTTTGCGGCTGATCGAAAGCGATCGGTTCGAGCAAATGAAAGCGGGCGATGCAGTCACGCTTGCGTTCCCGGTCGGTATGGCAGCGGAAGCCGTTGATATTGTGCGCCTGCCGCGCAATGCCGATCAAACACAGGCGCGGGCGGCTGGTGCCAGCCTTGCCAAGCTGCGCGGCCAGGTGGATGTGCTGGTAATGGCAGGGGCTGTGCGCCGGATCGCCGAAGTGGCGTACGGGTTTGCGATGCGGGATTATGCGTTTGAAGATCACAAGACATCGGCCAAGCCCCGCGCAGGCGAAGTGCGCGTGATGTGCGGCAAAGTGGACGAGGTACAAGCCGCCGCAGCACCCTTGATGGCGATTGCCGAGGGCGCGTTTATGACCCGCGATCTGACCAATGCGCCTGCCAACGTGCTGACGACCACGACGTTCGCGGAACAATTGGCCGAGATGAGCGCGCTGGGCCTGAAGGTCGAAGTGCTGGAAGAAGCTGACCTGGAAAAGCTGGGGATGGGATCGCTTTTGTGCGTGGGGCAGGGATCGGCCAGCCCCTCCAAGGTTGTGGTGATGCAGTGGAATGGCGGCGCAAAAGACGCCAAACCGCTGGCGCTGATCGGCAAGGGCGTTGTGTTTGACACCGGCGGTATCAGCATCAAACCCGCAGCGGGCATGGAAGATATGACCATGGACATGGGCGGTGCCGGCGTCGTGTCCGGTGTGATGCGGTCGCTCGCGCTGCGCGGGGCCAAGGCCAACGTTGTCGGGCTGGTCGGGTTGGTCGAGAACATGCCGTCCAGCACGGCGGTGCGTCCGGGGGATGTGGTCACATCCATGAAAGGCGATACCATCGAAGTGATCAACACGGACGCCGAGGGGCGTTTGGTTTTGTGCGATGTGATGTGGTATGCGCAGGACCGCTTTGCGCCGGCGGCGATGATTGATCTGGCGACATTGACGGGCGCAATTATCATTGGTCTGGGCCATGACAATGCGGGTGTGTTTTCCAACAATGACGTGCTCTGCAATGCCTTCCTCAAGGCCGCGCAGACCGAGGGCGAAGGCGCATGGCGGATGCCGCTGGGACAGTGTTATGACGATCTGCTGAAAAGCCGGATTGCGGATATGAAGAACGTTGGCGGCCGCGCTGCGGGTTCCATTACGGCGGCGCAGTTCCTGCAGCGGTTTGTCAAAGGCGACACACCGTGGATCCATCTGGATATTGCCGGGGTCGCGTCGGTGAAATCCGAGACGGCGTTGGCTCCGGTGGGCGCGACAGGCTGGGGCGTGGCGGCGTTGAACCGCTTGGTCAGCGACATGTACGAGACGGAGTAAGCTCTTGGGTGCCGCCTATTTCTATCATCTGACGCAGCGCTCAGAGGCCGATACGCTGCGCATGCTGTTGACCAAGTCGCTGCAACAGGGGTGGAGAGTAGCTGTGCGCGGCACCGACATGGGCCGGATGGAGGCGCTGGACCGCGCGTTGTGGTTGGGGCCGGACGAAGGGTTCCTGCCGCACGGGTTGGCGGGGGGCGCACAGGATGCAGCGCAACCTGTGTTATTGACGGTTGAGGCTGTTGCGGCAAATGCGCCCAGTTGTGTGATGTCGGTGCAGGGTGCGGACGTCACCGCTGATGAGGTGGCGTCCCTTGAACGGGTTTGTGTGCTCTTTGACGGTAATGACGAAGCGGCGTTGGGCTGCGCGCGGCTGCAATGGAAAGCGCTGAAAGATGCAGGCGCGTCGGCGCAATATTGGTCAGAGGCGTCAGGACGCTGGGAGAAAAAGGCCGAAACGTAATTTGGATTTGCGCTTGGAACGCCGTGGGGGGCGTGACTAGCGGGTGAGGATCAGTTCACCGCCCGCAATCTCGATCCGGCCCCATTTCTGCAAATACCCCATGCCCAGCAGCGATCCTTTCATCTCCCCTTCGTTCACAACGGCGCTTACCCCTCGGTCGGTGATATCGCCCAACGTAACGGTATCAAGCGTGACAAAAGCCGTGCGCACTTCGCCATTTGCTGTATTTGCGCGGCCCAAATAGTTGAGTGTTTCCAGATCAATACCGGCACGTTCAGCATCATCTTGGGTCAGCACCATTGCAGTTGCACCGGTGTCGACGACAAAGTTTATAGCCGCGTCGTTTATGTTTAGCTGTAAGTAATAATGCCCGTCCCGCGCACGGGGTACGATGATCTGGCCTGCCTGGGACTGGCTGAGCTGTGGACGCGATGCATCGCGGCTGATGTCTTGCCACAGGCCGACACCCGCAGCACCACCGACAAAGATCATTCCCCAGACGGCAGCGTATTGCAGGGTGCGGTTCAGGCCCTGACGGGTTTGCATGAAAAACCACCCCGCGACCATCGCGCCGAGCACGATAAGATAGATAAGTTGGCCGGTGTCGATGTCTGGCATGTCTGTCTCCGCATAGGTTTGGGGCAGATATAGGGGGCCGAAGCGCTGCTGTCAGGAGGGACCGGGGCCAAAACCGAACGCAGCCAGCCCGTCCAGCACGAATTGCACCGAAAGCGCCGCCAGAAGCATGCCGAGGATACGCGTGATCACGTCAATGCCGGTCTTGCCGATGATCCGGTCAACATAGCTGCTGGCCAACAGGATCAGCGCCATGCCGATCAGCACGAGGGCTGTGATCGACAGCACCATCAGCATTCCTTCGCCGCCCGGCTTTTCACCAACGAGCAGGATGATGGATGCGATGGCGCCCGGACCTGCGATGAGAGGAATCGCGAGGGGGAACACGGAGGGGTCGTGCGTGTCTTCGTCATGCGTCTTGTCCTCGCGGCGTTTGGTGCGGCGTTCAAAAAGCATGTCGAGGGCTGTCAGGAACAGCAATATGCCGCCTGCGATGCGGAAGGCGGGCATCGAGATGCCGACAAAACCCAAAACGGCCTCGCCGAAGAACGCAAATAGCGCAAGAACAAAGCCTGCCACGCAGACTGCGCGCACGGCAATGCGGCGACGCTGGGCGGGGGTCATGCCGGATGTCAGCGCCAGAAACAGCGGGGCCATGCCAATGGGATCAATCACCACGAACATGGTGACGAGGGCGGTGATCATAAAGGCAGTGTCGAGGATCATCGGCATCGGTCCAAAGGAGGGCTGCGCCCGTTAAATGTTCTAGGGGGCGCTGCCCCCCGTCATCAAGATGACGTCCCCCGCAGGTATTTCTGGCTTCAAAGAAGGGAGGTTCAGGCGCTGGCTTTTTCGAGCTTTTCCTCGGCGGCCATCCACATCGTTTCAGCCCGTTCCAACGCGGTCATCACTTCGGCGTATTTCTTGTTCCAAACGTCTAGTTCGCCGGTTTTCGCGTCCTCGTACAGAGCTGGGTCTGCCAGTTTTTTGGCCAGCTTGTCGCGCATCTCGTTGATCTTGGTGACGCGGGCTTCGCATTTGCGGGCCTCTGATCGCAAGTTGAGAATTTCGTCGCGCGAGGCCCGTTTCGGTTTGGGGGCTTCTTTTGGTTTTTGGTTTTTGCTGACGGGTTTTGTCGGGGTCAGCAGCATCTTGCGGTAGGATTCCAGATCGTCCTCATAGGGCGTAACCGTGCCGTCAGAGACCAGCCAAAGGCGGTCCGCGACCATCGACAACAGGTGCATGTCGTGGCTGACGAGGATCACCGCGCCGGAATATTGTGTGAGGGCCTCGACCAAGGCTTCACGCGATTCGATGTCGAGGTGGTTGGTCGGCTCATCGAGGATCAGCAGGTGCGGCGCGTCAAGGGTGGCCAGCAGCAGCGACAAGCGCGCTTTTTGGCCACCAGACAAACGTCCGACTTCGGTTTCGGCTTGATCGGGGCCAAGGCCGAAGCCTGCCAGTTGCGCGCGCAGTTTGGACTGCAGGATGCCCGGTCGCGCGCTGATCATATGTTGGAGCGGGGTTTCTTCGACGATCAGTTCTTCTACCTGATGCTGGGCGAAAAAGCCGATGCGCAGTTTGTTGGCTTTGATGGCCTTGCCGCTCATCAGGATCAGGCGGTCTGACAGCAGTTTTGACAGGGTTGATTTGCCCTGACCGTTGCGGCCCAAAAGCGCGATGCGGTCATCCTGATCAATGCGCAGGTTCAGGCGCGACAGCACGGGCGTGTCGTCGGTATAACCGACAGAGCCGCCTTCGATGTGGATGATCGGCGGGGATAACTCTTCGGGCTTGGGGAAGGTAAAGACGCGCTTGGCCGCTTGTTCGGGCGAGGCGATCATATCCATCTTTTCGATCATCTTCAGGCGCGACTGGGCCTGTTTGGCCTTGGATGCCTTGGCTTTGAACCGGTCGACGAAACTTTGCATATGGTCGCGGCGCAGCTGTTGTTTCTTGGCCATCGCGGCCTGCACGGCGCGTTGTTCGGCACGTTGGCGCGCGAATTGGTCGTAAGGGCCTTGGTAGAATGTCAGTTTGCGGTCCTCAAGATGCAGGATGCCGTTGACGGCGCGGTTCAACAGGCCGCGGTCGTGGCTGATGATGATGACCGTGTGGGGGTATTTGGCAAGGTATTGTTCCAGCCAGATTGAGCCTTCGAGGTCGAGATAGTTTGTCGGCTCATCCAGAAGCAGCAGGTCGGGTTGGGCAAAAAGCACGCCTGCGAGGGCCACGCGCATGCGCCAACCGCCCGAAAAATCAGAGCAGGGTTTCTGCTGGTCTTCGTCGTCAAAACCGAGGCCCTTGAGGATCGAGGCGGCGCGGCCCTCGGCGCTCCATGCGTCGATATCGGCAAGGCGCGACTGGATGTCCGAAATGCGGCCCGGGTCGGTTGCGGTTTCGGCCTCTGCCATCAAGGCGGCGCGTTCGGTATCGGCCTCAAGCACGGTGTCGATCAGCGATGTCTCGGAGGAAGGCACTTCTTGTGCCACGCCGCCGATCTTGGCGCGGCTGGGCAGGCTGATGTCGCCAGCGTCCAGACCAAGTTCACCGCGGATGATGCGGAACAGCGTGGTTTTGCCCGCGCCATTGCGGCCGACAAGGCCCACCTTGTGACCATCGGGAATGACAGCGGAGGCTTCCTCAAACAAGGGGCGGCCTTCGACGGAATAGTTGATTTCTGAGATGCGTAACA
>JAFMHE010000140.1 GCA_017854675.1 Paracoccaceae bacterium
TCGCGCACGCACACCACGGTGACACCGAGTGGCTGGGCAAAGCGGCCATCATGGGTGCCTTGAGCCTCTACATCAACTTCATCAACATGTTCATGATGCTGTTGCAACTGTTCGGCAACCGCGAATAAGCGCACGCCTGATACACGACATCAAAAGGCCGGTCCCGCAAAGGACCGGCCTTTTTTGTTTGAGACATACGGTGTCTTGCTTTGTCTATTCTGTGCCTAGAGTGGACTGATCGTCAAGCCAGCGGTGCACTTCGCGCGGGCTACGCAGATGCACCACCGGCATGCCCTCCGCTGCCTGCGCGACACACTGCGCAATTTTGTCCCGCGAGCTGTGCCGCGTCGTCCAGATGAAATGGTAAAAGGCCAGCGTTTCAGGGTGAAGCCGCTCGACACAGCCCTTGGGTAAATCCGGACGCGCCTTGCCAAGATACCGAAACAGCCGCTTGGTCACACGCCACAGGCGCAGGCCCACCGGCAGGTCCAGCCAGATGAGCATGTCTGCCCGCGCCATGCGGCTGTCGTAGGTGGCCGACATCCCACCTTCAAAGACCCATGCATCTTGCGCCTCTATGGCCCGCACCATTGTCAGCTTGTCAGCCAGCGGTCGCTCAACCCAATTGTCCTGCCAATGAATCCGGTCCATGTGAAAGACGGGAAGTTGGAACTGTAGGCCCAATGTGCGGGCCAGCGTGGATTTACCCGACCCCGCACCGCCCACGATCATCACACGTTTCATACACGCCTCCTGCCCCAAAAAGCAAAAAGCCGCGCATGATGCGCGGCTTGTATGCGGTCCCGTAAAAGGCGATCTTACTTGATCTTGCCTTCTTTGTATTCGACATGCTTGCGCGCAACGGGATCGTACTTTTTGATGACCATTTTCTCGGTCATGGTACGTGCGTTTTTCTTGGTGACGTAGAAATGGCCTGTGCCCGCGGACGAGTTCAGACGGATCTTGATCGTGGTTGGCTTAGCCATCTTGTAATCTCCTGCTGCGGCGCCAAACGGTTCGGGCGCTGCGTGTATCCTGAGCCTTGGCTTTTATCGCGGCGGGGCGGCGTGTCAACCTAAAAAGGCGCAAATACTGTGTGGAACATGACACGCATGGCCAGCTTTGACCTGTACCGGAAATTTTCAAAAATTCCGTTCGTTTTATTGCAAGAAAACGACCCGGTCAAAATGCGCGGAAGGCCTATAAGCCGGATTTTGTGCCAGCACAAAGCAAGCTTTGCGCCTTAGATGACCATTCCTCTGACCTGCGCCTTACGACGCAAGCTACAGCTGCCAACCCGGACCTGACAGGGGGCAAAAGTATCCCCGTCACCTTGCGGTGACACGCCGGTCCCTATTTGGCATTGCTCCCGGTGGGGCTTGCCAGACCACTGATGTTGCCACCAGCGTGGTGGGCTCTTACCCCACCGTTTCACCCTTACTGCCGCTAGTTTCGGTTGCCCGACCTTTGCGGCAGCGGTTTCATTTCTGTGGCGCTGTCCGTCGGGTTACCCCGCCCGGGCGTTACCCGGCACCGTTCCTTTTTGGAGTCCGGACTTTCCTCTACGTCGTTTTGCCCCGCAAAACGACGACTGCGGCAGTCGCCCCCCTTGAGGGGCGAAAAGAGCAGACGTCGCTTAGAGAGAAGCAACAACGCAGCGGTCATCCGGCCTTCCGCGCAAGGATTTGGGTAGCCTGTGAACACCAGCCGCGTCAATGCGTCGACAGGGCAGGTTTCAGTATTTTTGGCGAAAAGAGCCGGGGGGCGGCGTGAAACTGTCTAGATCAGCGTGAAATCGCTTTGGTCGAGGGGACCCACGCGCCAAGGGGCGCAGCGCAGGCGTGTGGCTGCAAGCAGGGTGTCGAGCGGAACGTCTACGGTATAGCCCGCTGCGCGTGCTGCTTTGACGAAATTCTCTGGATCAACGCGCGCTGGTGAGGTGGCTTTGGGCCGTGCAGCCAAACCCTGCCGCACAAGGCGCGCCCAATCGAAATTCGGGCCAGGGTCATATTTGCGACCCGGTGCCATGTCAGAATGTCCGATTGTGTGAGCGATGGGCCAACGGCTGTTGATGCTGCGCAAGAGCGCCTCAAGCGCTGCCATTTGCGGGGCTGAAAACGGGTGGGTGCCGCGGTTGTCCAACTCGATCCCGATTGAGCGGGAATTGATGTCTGTCAGCCCTGCCCATTGGCCTGCCCCTGCGTGCCATGCGCGAAGATGTTCAGGCACCATCTGCACCACGCCGCCCTGCCCTGTGATCAGATAATGCGCTGACACCTCTGCCTCTGGATCGCACAGCCGTTCAAGGGCGGCATCTGCGCTGTCCATCGCGGTATAATGGATGACGATGATTTCGGGTGTCAGACCATCACGGCGCGGGCCGCAATTGGGCGACAGGTGCTGCGTGATCTGCACGCGGGCCTAGCCTTGGGCGGCGCGTCGAAACGGCGTTGGATCCCATGCGCAGGCAAAACCGTCCCCGTCCGGATCCATGCCCGCGCGGTCACGCTCTGGTCCGCCGCGCGACAGAAACTCGATCTGGGCCTGATCGGGTATGTTGAATTCTGCGCAGGCGCGTGCGAATTTCGCCTGTTTGTTCAACCCGATACGGCGGTAGATCTGCGTGCCCGGCGCATGTTTCGTCTGCAGCGCATAGGCCACAATGTTCGGGCCGCTGTCTGTCCGCTCCGGCAACGCCTCTGGCTGGACCACGGCATATTGCGACCGGTTGTTGGCAAGGCGTGCGGCATCAGCGTCAATGCTGCGCTGGCCGGATACCGCGTCAAAGTTGTTTTCGTTCGATATGCCCGCACTGTTCACAATCGCAGGTGGGGGGTTCGACGGGCTGGCGTCCAGCGGGGTAGCACCAGAGTTCGTCGCAGCATTGGCACCCAGACCGGCGGAAGCAGCGGGGCGTGTTGCGTCCAGAATGGCCCGGGTTTGTGCGGCGGTCGCCTCTGCACTGCCCTCTATTGGCGCGCCCAGCGGCGACGCCGTGACCTGCGCAGGGGCTGGAATGCCACCACCGGCAAGGGCTGCCTCACGGGCCGCTTGTTGCGCGCGGAAATTGTCGTCAAAGCCGACACCCCGCCCGCTGTCCGGCACGGCAGGTTGGCATGCAGCAAGCGCCGCTGCCGCAACGAAAAGGATATATCCGCGTGGGTTCATTTGTCCTGCTTTGTCTTTTTGACGATTTGTTGTGGCGGTTTTACCACCATTTGTCGGGCTTGGCTACAAAGCCCGCCGCCCGTTCCAGCGCATAGGCGAAAGACAGCAATTCCGCTTCTTCCCACGGACGGCCGATCAACTGCAGCCCCAGTGGCAAACCATTGCGGTCCTGACCAGTTGGCACCGCAATGCCCGGTAGACCGGCAAGGTTCACCGTGACGGTAAAGACGTCGTTAAGATACATCTGCACCGGATCCGCATCCACCATTTCACCCAGACCAAACGCTGCCGAAGGTGTTGCAGGGGTCAAGATGCTGTCGATGCCTTGCGCGAACACATCTTCAAAGTCTTTCTTGATCAAGGTCCGTACCTTGCGCGCGCGATTGTAATAGGCGTCATAAAAACCCGCCGACAGCACATATGTGCCGATCATCACGCGGCGCTGTACTTCGGGGCCGAACCCCTCGGCGCGGGTCTTTTCGTACATCTCGGTGATGCCATCGCCCGCCTCCAGCTTGGCGCGGTGGCCATAGCGCACCCCGTCATAGCGCGCGAGGTTGGAGGACGCCTCTGCTGGAGCAATCACGTAATAGGCAGGCAGCGCGTATTTGGTATGCGGCAAGGAAATATCGACGATTTCCGCGCCTGCATCGCGCATCATTGCGATGCCGTCTTGCCACAGTGTCTCAATCTCGTCCGGCATGCCGTCCATGCGGTATTCTTTGGGGATGCCGATTTTCTTGCCACGGACATCGCCGGTCAGGGCCGCCTCAAAATTTGGCACGGCCAGATCGGCTGATGTGCTGTCTTTGGCGTCATGGCCGCACATCGCCTCAAGCATGATGGCTGCATCGCGCACGTCTTTGGTCATTGGACCGGCCTGATCCAAGGACGACGCAAACGCCACCACACCCCAGCGCGAACAACGCCCATAGGTCGGCTTGATCCCCGTGATCCCAGTGAATGCAGCAGGTTGGCGGATGGAGCCGCCGGTATCGGTGCCCGTCGCCGCCAAGCATAGATCAGCGGCCACCGCCGAGGCGGACCCGCCGGATGATCCACCGGGGGTCAGCGCGGTATCATCATTACCGCGCCGCCACGGGTTCACCGCATTGCCATAGACAGATGTTTCATTGGACGATCCCATGGCGAACTCGTCCATGTTCAGCTTGCCCAGCATTACCGCACCACTGTCGAACAGGTTCTGGCTGACGGTGCTTTCGTACTGCGGCAGGAACCCTTGCAGGATACGCGATCCAGCTTGGGACGGCACACCTTTGGTGCAGAACAAATCCTTGATGCCGATCGGCAGACCGCACATCGCGGGCGCATCGCCTTTGGCAAAGCGTGCATCTGCGGCTGCGGCCTGTTCCATCGCAATCTCTGGCGTGTGGTGGACAAAGGCATTCAACGCCCCTGCCCCTTGGATTGCGGTCAAACACGCCTCGGTCAATTCCTTGGACGTTACATCCCCTGCGCGCAGTGCATCGCGGGCGCCCGCCAATCCCAGTTTATTCAGATCAGACATTATTCCACCACCTTCGGCACTGCAAAGAACCCTTCACGCGCGTCGGGCGCATTTACCAGAACAGCCGTTTGCTGATCCCCATCCGTTACAACATCCGCACGACGTTTCAGACGCTGCGGCGTTACTGAGGTCATCGGCTCGACACCCTCGACATCCACTTCGCTCAATTGCTCGATAAAGCCCAAAATCCCGTTGAATTCTTGCGCAAGAGCCGGCAGCGCCTCTGGCTCCACCTTGATCCGGGCCAGTTTGGCCACACGCGCGGCGGTGTTTTCATCAATCGACATAGGGTGTCCTTATCTCATCGGTCTTACTTAATCGCCCAATACCGCCCCAAGCGCGCCCTCGCAAGGGCATCTGCGGACAACGCTGCCTTGCTGTGCCGAATAGGTGTCCGCAGCGCCAAAAGAACAGACATATTTGGTGCGAAAACCCCTGCCCTTGCCCGGAATTTTTGCTAACCTCCGCCCGATCAACAAAGGATACACCATGAACATCATCTGGCTCGGCCACGGCTCTTTTCGCATTGAAACCAAAGACCAGATCATATTGATCGACCCTTGGCTTACCGGCAACCCGATGCTGAGCGAGGACCAACATGACGCGGCCATCACCGGTTCGACCCATATCCTAGTAACCCATGCGCACTTCGATCACATCACAGATGTTGTCGCCATCTCGCAAAAAACCGGCGCGCCGGTGTCAGGGATGTACGAACTGGCGCAGTTCCTGCACGCAAGCGGCGCGGTCGAGGGGCAAGCCTTCAACATGGGCGGCACAATAGCTTTGGGCGATCATGTGCAGGTCAGCATGGTGCCGGCGTCGCATTCCTCAAGCGCGGACGTGGACGGCACGCGCCGCTATATGGGCACAGAAAGCGGGCTGATCCTGCGTGATGGCGCACATACGGTCTATATCTCGGGCGACACCGGCATCATGGCCGACATGGGGTGGATCGGGGATTTCTATAAACCCGATGTGGGTATCCTGTCGGCGGGCGGTCATTTCACCATGGGCATGGCAGAGGCCGCTTATGCCGCCAAAAAATACTTTGATTTCAAGACCGTGATCCCCTGCCACTACCGGACATTTCCGCTGTTGGAACAATCAGCCGGGGTCTTGGCCGAAGGTCTGCCCGGCGTTGACGTGATCGAACCGCAGGTTATGCAGGCGATCACGCTTTGATCACTGTTGCACCCACTCTGCACCGGCGCGCGCGCGCCGGTAGCGCAGACAACCGACTTGTCCGTCAAAATAGAGCTGTCGGTTGCGCTGGTTGCTTTCGATGAAATCCTCTGTCTGAAACGTCGCACAGACTTCGAACTCCAGCGCGTTTGCCGAGGAGTAGAGGTAAGGCGCGCCGGTCACAGGATCGGTGAGATCAGGCATTTCGGTCGCACCACCGCAATAGCGCGGCGAGATCCCGTCTTGCGGCGGGTCCAGCGCATCGACGCAGCGGTAGTGCATAGCCAACTGCTGCAAATCTTCGGCGCGCTGCGCATCATGACGCTCAATCCGGGCGTATCCCGGCCCGCCCACGGCCCAGAAACCGCCACCAATGCCAGCGGCGACAATAAAGATGAGCGCGACAAGAAGCGCGCGGTTCATGCCGCATCCCCCTTGCGGATATCCCCCAGATAATACAGGAAAATGCACCCTGCCACGACGCCCACAACCAGCGCCTTGAGCAGAAATTGCAGCGTGAAATCACCGCTCAGGAACGCATAAATTACCGCCATCAAATCACCCAGCAACACGGCTGACGACAAAAGCAACGTGATATAAGTCAACCAACGCCGGATCACCGACCGGTAAAGCGCGGGATCAGCCGCCAGCTTTGCCCGTTCGCGCAGCGTCAACCACAGATAAACCGGCGCGGCGACAATCAGCACCGCCATCGCCCAGCGAATTGTGCCGGACCGGTATGACGGGCCATCCTCAAGCACCAAATCAATCAGCGCGTGAAACAGAACGACCAGATAGATCGCACCAAAAATCATCACCCCGAACATCAGCGCATAGATAAAGAAATCGCGTGCCGACACCGTCGATTGCGGGCGCGGCACGGGCGGCGCAAACGGCGTCTCGGCCCATGCACCCAAAGCATCTGCAACCTCCGACGCGCTCCAGCCAGAAGCGGTCAGTACGGCGTCAATCTCGGCACGCGTTTTGCCTGCGGCCAATGCATCCCGCGTGAACCGTGATAATTCCTTGCTGACAGCCATGCCCGTTATCCTTTTCTTTTCGCTTCAAAAAACGCTTTCAGCATTTGCTCGGATGCGGCGGCGTTGATCCCGTCATAAACCTCTGGCGCATGGTGGCACTGCGGATGCGTAAACACCCGCGCACCCTGCGCCACACCGCCCGATTTCGGATCAGACGCGCCATAGAACAGCTTTGCCAACCGCGCCGCCACTATCGCACCGGCACACATGGGACACGGCTCAAGCGTCACATAAATCACGTGCCCTCCCAACCGCTCGGACCCGACCGCTGCGCATGCCGCCCGGATCGCCAGAACCTCGGCATGGGCCGTCGGGTCATTCAACTCACGCGTCCGGTTGCCTGCGCGCGCCACTATATCACCACCGGGCGATACAATCACTGCGCCAACAGGCACTTCGCCGCGCCCCGCCGCCGCCTCTGCCTCGGCCAAGGCCGCATCCATATGTGAACGAAACGTCATCCCCCCACATGGACGCAATTGCCGCCCTTTCGCAAGCATACCAAACACGCTAAGGCAGGCGTATGAACACAAATACCCCAACCGGCGCCCCCGCCCCCTCCGACACACCCAAAGGCGATCGCATCGCCAAAGTTCTCTCGCGCGCGGGCGTTGCCTCGCGCCGCGAGGCCGAACGCATGATCGAGGCGGGCCGCGTGCGCGTGAACGGCGAACAAATCCTGTCGCCCGCGCTGAACGTCACCGACGCCGACAAGATCAGCGTTGACGGCAAACCCGTCGGGCAGCCCGAACACGAACGTATGTGGCTCTATCACAAGCCCACCGGCCTTGTGACCACTGACCGCGACGAAAAAGGGCGCAGCACGATCTATGACGATCTGCCCGCCGACATGCCGCGCGTGATGAGCATCGGACGCCTCGACATTAACTCCGAAGGATTGCTGCTGTTGACCAACGACGGGGGCATCAAGCGCAAGCTGGAACTGCCCAGCACCGGTTGGCTGCGCCGTTACCGCGCGCGCGTGAATGGCCGCCCGTCTGACGAAAACCTTGAACCGCTCCGCCGGGGCATCACCGTGGACGGGGATCGTTTTCAACCGATGGAGGTCAGCATCGACCGCCAGCAAGGCGCGAACGCATGGCTGACAATCGGGTTGCGCGAAGGCAAGAACCGCGAAATTCGCCGCGCGATGGAGGCCGTGGGCCTGTCGGTGAACCGCCTGATCCGCATCAGCTATGGCCCCTTCCAGTTGGGTGAGTTGAAGCAGGGCGAGGTTGAGGAAATCCGCCGCAAGATCGTGCGCGATCAACTGGGCATCGTGCTGGAAGACAACACCGGCACAGCCCAGAAAAAGCCAAAAGCGGTGCAGCACGCGTCTCGTAAACGCCCCGGCAAGCCGCGCGGCTAAGGGTCCGGGACATACCACAAAGGTACGGCCTGCAGTTACGGCTGAAAATTTCCCCCTCGCGCAGCGGTTCACAATGAACCATCCGGTGCTTAGATTGTTAAGCGGTATCGTTGAGGGAGACAGATGATCCGCGCCGCGCCCGCACCAGAGATGCAACACAGGACGCTCTTATGGGCCGTCTGATCCTTGCTGCACTCTTTATCGGCGTTTGCATCGCAATTGTTGCGATTGTCTTGTCTTTCTGGGATGATACGCAAAAGCGACACAACCGCCGCACGCCGTCGCCCTTTGAACCTGCTAAGGATACCCCGATGGCCTCCACTGGAGTGAAGAAAACCGCCTATGTCGCTCTGATCGTTGTGCTTTTTGGCGTGGCGTCTGGCTGGCTCGGGGGGCTTTGAGCATGTCCAAACGTTTTGGCGGTAAATACAGCCCTGATGGCCAGACGGGCAGCGCACCGGATGCGCCGCGCCGCAGGAACGTCGAGGTCGATGCCGCAGGTGGTCGGATCAATGTGATGTTCGCCCCACCTATTGTCTTGCTTGCAACGACATTCACAGACGGCGCGCGCGGGTTGACGGTTGGGCTGATCGGTGCTGCGCTGCTGGGTCTTGGGGCATGGCTGTTGCGCGATGGCATGCGCGCCGAAGCCGCCTACCAGTCGCGCAAAATCGCCCGCCGCGCCGCCATTCCGCGCAAAATCTTTGCGGGCGTTCTTTGCGGCCTTGGCGCTGCTGCGGCGGTAATCGCGCACCAGAATGACGGCGCGGGCCTTGTCTCTGCGGTTTTGTTCGGGCTGTGCGCCAGCGCGCTGCATCTTGTGGCATTCGGCATCGACCCGCTCACCTCCAAAGG
>JAFMHE010000141.1 GCA_017854675.1 Paracoccaceae bacterium
GATCTGGTGTGGTTGGGCGTGATGATCGGGATCAATTTGCAAACCTCGTTCCTGACGCCACCGTTTGGATTTGCGCTGTTTTTCCTACGCGGTGTCGCGCCGCCCGAGGTCCAGACGACGCAGATCTATCAAGGGGTGATCCCGTTTATCGGGTTGCAACTGTTGGGTCTTGGGCTGGTGGCTGCGTTCCCGATTTTGGCAACGGGCCTGCCGGACTATCTGTTCAGGTAGAATCTGGGGCGCGGGGATTATCCCGCGCCTTCAAGGATCACAACAGAGCATGCGGCCTCATCAAAACCAATGACACCGCCGCCGTTTTCGGCCATGGCAATGCGTGCGTTTTTGGCCTGACGCGGACCTGCCTCGCCGCGCAGTTGCACGGCCAGTTCGTGAATCATTGACAGACCGGTGGCACCAACGGGGTGCCCTTTGGACACCAGCCCGCCCGACAGGTTGATGGGCCGGGCGCCACCAAGCGCAGTCGCGCCGCTTTCGATATAGGCACCGCCCTTGCCGTCTTGGGCAAAGCCCAGCATCTCGGCTTGATAGATTTCGCTGAACGCGCTGGCGTCATGTACTTCGACAATGTCGATGTCGTCCGGGGACAGCCCCGCCGCCGCATATGCCTTTTGCGCGGCAATGCGCGACAGGCTCGGCTCTGAGGGTTCCCGGTATTTGCCGCCCGAAAGGGCAGAGGCGCGTATTTTGACCGCGCGTTCCTGTACGGTTTTGGGCTGCGCGCGCAGATAATCCTCAGAACAGACCAATGCCGCCGCCGCACCATCCCCGATGGGTGCGCACATTGCGCGGGTGAGCGGGAAGGATACGGGGCGGTCGGCCAGCACCTCATCCACGGAACATTCGAATTGGTACTGCGCCTTGGGGTTCAGCGATCCGTGGTGGTGGTTTTTGGACGCTGCAATCGCGATCTGGCGCTGGGTCGTGCCGTGGGTTTTCATGTGCCATGCCGCCTGCATTGCGTAGGTGTCCATGAACACCGTGCCACCGCCTGCTTTGGCATCGAACGGCTTGCCCGCTTCTTCGCCGCGCTTGGCGTAATAGGCGTGCCATTCTTCGGGATCAAGCTGGTCAATCCCGCCGTCGAAAATCTCTTGGGTGCCCGCCGCATCGCCTTGGACGAAGGTCTTTTCCACGCCAATGGCCAATGATACTTGTGCCTGCCCCGAAAGCACGTCTTTCCACGCGCCATTCAGCGCCATGGATGCGGTGGCACAGCCGCCTTCGACATTGATCATACCGACACGTTCGGGAAATAACCCCTCGCGCACCAAAGGCGTGAAACACACCTGCCCGCGAATATTGCGCTGGCCAAAGGTGCCCATGCCGCAATTGCCGAACCACGCCATGTCGATGTCGTCACCGTTGTCCAGCCCTGCATCGCGCAGTACATCCAGATAGACCTCGCGGGTCAGGTCCTTGAAACTGTCGCCGGGGCGTTTGCCAAAGGCGGTACAGCCGGTGCCGATGATATATACATCTTTCATCTGGTTTCCTTTGTATTGAGGGTGTCAGGGGCGCAGGCGCACGTCGAACCGTTTGAGCCCGCGCGGCACCATTGCGTCAATATAGTCAAAACTGTCCGGTCCTGCGAAGGTCACATCCGGATAACGCTCGATAAACCGTCGGACTGCGATGCGACCCTCTTCGCGGGCCAGTTGCAGGCCAAGACAGGTGTGGACCCCTTGGCCGAACGTCAGATGGCGGTTCGGACTGCGGGTAATGTCAAAGCGGTTCGGCGCGTCAAACACCGCCGGATCGCGGTTGGCCGAATTCATCATCAAAAACACCCGCTGGCCCTTTTTCAATGTGCGTCCGTGCAGGGTATGTTCCTTGGCAACATTGCGCACCAAGGCATTGGTGGGCCCGTCATAGCGTAGAAATTCCTCAACCGCGCTGTCGGTGACATTCGGGTCGGATTTGAACAGGGCCATTTGATCGGGATGTTGCAACAGCCCCAGCAGCGAAGTGCCGATCAGGTTGGTCGTCGTCTCGTGGCCTGCAAAAAGGATCAGGATAAAGGTGGCGATCAACTCGTCATCGCTTAGCCTGTCATCGCCTTCGCCGCTGTTGACCATATCGTTCAGGAACCCCGGCACAGGGTTGGCGCGGTGATTTTCCAGAATGGTCCGGAAGTAGCCGACCATGGCATTACAACCGCGCGCGGCGCGATTGTATTTGTCGCCAACGTTGCGCGCGCCGCCAATGAAGGTTGCCATATCATCAGACCAGCGTTTGAAATCACCCAGCATGTCGCGGGGTACGTTCAGCATGTCCATGATGACGTAGGCAGGCACCAAAAGCGCAAAATCGGCGATAAAGTCGATATCGTCGCGCCCGTCCAATGTGTCGATGACATGATCGACGATGGCCTCGATATCGGGGCGCATCTCGTGGATCAGCGGCGTTGCAAATGCGGTGCGCATCATGCGGCGCAGCCGTGTGTGGCTGGGCGGATCCTGAAACGCGAGCCACAGGTTGAGATAGTGAACGATCTCGCGCAGGACTTCTGCCTCTTTGGGGGGCAGCTTTTCATAAAAGGGGGTCAGGCGGTCGACGGTCATGTCCTGTCCGGTCAGCACCGCGCGCACGTCCTGATAGCGCGTGATCACCCATGAGTTCAACGCAGGGCTCCAGTGCACAGGATCATGTTTGCGCAGTTGGTCGTATATCTCGAAAGGGTTGGCCATGGTCGCAGGATCGCCGGGATCATAGACAATAGGAGGGTCAGAATTATCTGTTTGCATGGCGCGTCTCCTTGGCTGTTCGGGTCCACCTATGCAACTAATTCTATGCCAGAATGTTGTATTGAGCAAACAGTTGTTTGGTGTTAGCGTCGAGAGGCGGAACGGCCCCTTCCAACGGGGGCGGGCAGGGAGGAATACAGATGAAAGATATCGTGATTGCCGGTGGTCTGCGGACACCATTGGGCGCGTTTGGCGGCGCCCTTTCCGGCATAGAAATGACAGAATTGGCGGGGCAGACCGCCGCTGGCTGTTTGTGCAGTGCGGGTGTTCAGCCCGACAAGGTCGATCACCTTGTCTTTACAACAACGGTGCCTTCTGACCGTGACAGCCTGTTTTCGGCACGCGTGGTCGGGATCAAATCAGGCATACCGGAAAGCGCGGGTGCGTTGAATGTTGTGCGGGCCTGCGCGTCGGGATTGCAGGCGATCCTGTCGGCGCATCAGCAGGTTGATTCGGGCCATTCGTCAATCTCGCTGGCGGGGGGGGCGGAAAGCTATTCGCGCGCGCCACATGTCGTCACCACCTTGCGGGGCGGGGTCAAACGCGGCCCGACAGAGTTGCAAGATATGCTGGATTGGGCCTATCGTTGCCCGTTCTCAAACGAGTACATGGGCGAGACGGCAGAAAACCTTGCCGATGACTATCAGTTAACCCGGGATTCAATGGATGCCTGGGGCGTGATGAGCCAGAGCCGCGCGATTGCGGCGCAAAAGTCCGGTTTTCTGGCCAAACAGATCATGCCGGTTGAGATCAGGCAAAAGACGGGTGTGACAGTTTTTGATACTGACGAATGCCCGCGCAGTGATGCCACAGCAGAAAAGCTGGCGCGGCTGCGGCCAAGTTTCCGCGAAGGGGGCCGTGTCACCGCTGGCAACGCATCGACCGTCAACGACGCCGCTGGTTTCGTTCTGGTCGGCGACCGGTCGGCGCTGGAAAAGGCGGGAGCGCAGCCAAGGGCGAGGATTGTTGACTGGACCGTTGTTGGCGTGCCTGCCCGCATCATGGGCCATGGTCCGGTGCCCGCGATCAAGGCGCTGTTGGACAAGACCGGCCTGTCGCTCACGGATATCGACTACTTTGAGATCAACGAAGCTTTTGCCGCGGTGAACGTTCATGCAGAAACGCAACTTGGTATTCCGCGTGATCTGCACAATGCCTATGGCGGCGGCATCAGCCTTGGCCATCCGCCGGGTGTTACAGGTGTGCGCATGTGCATTACCGCTTTGCAGCATCTCGAGGAAACGGGTGGCAAGCGTGCCATTCTGTCGATGTGCCTTGGCGCGGGCCAAGGCATGGCCATGTTGGTGGAGCGGGTGTGATGGACACCGTCTTTGACGCCCTGAAACAGGCGGCAGCGCGGTTTCCGGGGGGCGCGTTTTTGTGCATCCCGCCGCGCGCCGACAGGCCCTATCTGCCGGAGGGTCACGAGATTACCTTTGGTCAGATGCTGTCCGATGTAGAGGCATTGTCGGACCGCTATCGTTCTGCAGGTTGGGGGCCGGGGCATAGGATTGCCCTCGCGCTAGACAATCATCCGGGTCACATCCTGCATTTTCTGGCGCTGAACGCGCTTGGCGTATCGCAGGTGCCGGTGAACCCTTACTACCTGAGCCATGAACTGGAATATCTGCTGGACCATTCCGAAGTGGACATGGCGGTCGCCTTGCCATGGAACAGCGCGAAACTGTCCGAGGTGAAACCGGATTTAGCACAGGCGGGGTGGGATGACACCAGCGATCCGGCACAGTTTTCACCCCCATCTGCATCGCGTCCGGCAGGGCGCACGCATCCGTCGCTCAAGAGCGAAATCGCGTTGATCTATACGTCGGGCACAACCGCGCGTCCCAAGGGGGCCGTGATCGACAACGAGTACGCTTTTGCAGTGGGGCGTTGTTATGCCGCCCACGGTGGCGCGCTGACATTGAGAGAAGGCGTTGAACGGATTTACCTGCCTTTGCCGTTTTTCCATGTGAACGCAGGCATCAACACAGTGACGACCGCGCTGTTGACGGGGGTCTGCCTGATTGTGCCAGACCGGTTTCATGCCTCTACGTGGTGGGATGATCTGGCACAAACCCGCGCAACTGCGTTTCACTATCTTGGCATTATTCCCCCTGTACTGATGGCAGCACCCAAATCAGCGCAGGATAACAAGTCAGAATTGCGCTTTGGGCTGGGTGCGGGGATTGATCCTGCCTTGCATGCCGCGTTTGAAAAGCGGTTTGGCGTGCCGATGATCGAGGTTTGGGGTATGACGGAAACCGGTCGTTTCCTTGCTGCCTGCGCTGAGCCTCGGCTTGTCGATACCCGCGCCTTTGGCCGCGCGATGGAGGGTCATTTGGACGCGCGTGTCGTTGATGACGCAGGAATGCCTGTCCCCGATGGGACGCAAGGCGAGTTGGTTGTGCGCGCACCCGGTGACGATCCGCGTGCGGGGTTTTTCAAGGAATACCTCAAGAACGAGGACGCAACCCGCGAGGCTTGGCGCAGTGGATGGTTTCATACCGGCGATGTGGTGATGCGCGACGCAAGCGGCATGTTCCATTTCTGCGAACGCTCCAAGAATATGATCCGGCGGTCTGGTGAAAACATCTCGGCCGCCGAGGTCGAGGATGCATTGATTGACCACCCCGGCGTGGATCAGGTCGCGGTTCTGTCCGTCCCAGATGAGATGCGCGACGAAGAGGTGATGGCCTGTCTTGTGCTGGCGGAAGGCTATGCCCCGACTGCGAAGACAGCGCAGGACATACTGACGTTTTGCAGCGAACGCGTTGCCTATTACAAAGTCCCGGCTTGGCTACAGTTCCGTGCAGATCTGCCTGTGACGGGGACGCAGAAAATTCAGAAACACCGCTTGTTTGAAACGGGCCAAGACCCGCGCACAGCGGATGGTGTTCTGGATTTGCGGGACAGTAAATCCGAACTGAGAAAGGGTTCCACATGAGCGGGCCAGACACAGGTACAATCACACGCAGCCGAAAAGGTCCGGTGGTCACACTGACCTTTGAAAACCCGCCCGAAGGGTACATGGACCAAGGCACCGAAACCGCATTGACGCAGCATCTGGCAGCGATTGAGGCCGATGATACATGCCGTGTCGTGATCATGACAGGCGGGCAGGAGGGTGTTTTTATTCGCCACTACGACACCCGCGTGCTGGAAAACCAATCGAATGCCATGCGCAAACGCGGGTTGGCCTTTTCGACAGATCGCGCCGTCCCAGAGCCTGATCTGCACCGCTGTTTCCGCCAGATCGAGACGAGCGGAAAAATATACATCGCAGCGATCAATGGTGCGGCGATGGGCGGTGGATACGAATTGGCGCTGGCCTGTGATCTGCGGTTCGCACAACAGGGCGATTACCCTATCGGTTTGCCCGAAGTCAAAATCGGTCTGCTGCCGGGCGCGGGCGGAACGCAACGGTTAACGGACCTTGTCGGTCGCGCCAGAGCATTGGAATACATCTTGCTTGGTGCGACATTTACACCGCAAGAAGCCGCTGCCAACGGGATGGTGAATGTCTGCACGCCGGGGCCGGTTCTGGAGGCGGCGCATGACATGGCCGCGCGTCTGGTTGCCTTGCCGGAACGTGCTTTGGCACATTCAAAAAGACTGGTGCGGCGCAGCTTTGATCCTACGGGCATCATGGCCGATGAGCGGACGTTGTTCTGCGATCTGATGGTGCAGGATGAGGCACCGGAATTGATGCACGCGATGAATACGGGTCAGGGTGATATCCGTGACCCTAATGCAGTTTTGGAAAAACCTTCATCACCTGACGCGGCCTGAAATACAGAATCTCAACGCATTGGGTGATAAATCGTGTCTCGAGCGATTTCAAAAACGCCTAGAAGGGCAGGATCAGCCCGAATAGGCGCGGCGCAGTACACCGATATGCTGATGCGCGATGTCCGAAGGCTTGTATGTGCCGCCCGGCTGGAACCAGACCGGTGCCCAGTTCAACGTACCGAACAAAGACAGCCGCATCAGCGTCCGATCTGTCCCCTCGGGCAGATCCAAAGCGTCAAGTAACATGCGGAAAATATCCTCATAGGTCCGCCGTTCTTCACGCACGACACTCTCGATACCTTCGGGTTGGCGCGCAAATCCGGGGGACACGATCGCAACCTGATTGCCGGTCTCCAGCAAACCTTCGATATGGGCGCATGCGGCTGCTTCCAGCCGGTCCCAAGGGTCGGTGAATTCAGCAACCGCGTCTTTCACACGCTGGGTCATCGCGGCAACAATGTTGCGATGCAATTCTTCAAAGAGCGCCTCTTTGGACTCAAAATGATAATACACAGACCCCGGTAAAATACCGACGGCATCAGCGATGTTGCGCATTGACGCGCCTTCATAGCCCTTGTCGGCCATCAACTCGCCTGCCTTCTGCAGTAATTCTGCGCGGCGGTTCACCTTTCCCTTCTTGACGGGTTTGGTCTTTTTCTTGCCAGCTAGTTCTGTCTGCAACAGTCATTTCCTCGTTTCGGGAATACGCCTCAAGAGCGATTTTCAGCAATTTTACCTAGTATACTCAAAATTAGGTCTTTTGAATAACACAGATTCTAGGCATTTTAACAAACAGTTGTTTGTCAGTTGGCAATCGCAGCCTGAACCAAGAGGATATCGCCATGAGAGCCGTGCAAGCAAATGGAAACGGACTTACGGATGCCAAGCTTATCGAGATAGAACCAAAATCGCCTGAAGCGGGGCAATTGAGGCTTGATCTGCTCGCCATGACCATAAACCCCGCCGATTTGTTAATGTTGGAAGGCAAATATGGCGTAAAACCCCGAAACGCATTTATTCCGGGCGCGGAGGCGGTTGCCCGTGTCGCCGAGATAGGTGCGAACGTTGAAGGGTTCGACGTCGGAGATCTGGTTATTCCGATGCCGGGCAGTTGCTGGGTCGAGACCATGACCCTTCCGGCAAAGCAGGTCATCAAACTGCCCAAAGATGCGGATCTGGAACAAGCAGCCATGCTCAAAGCCAATCCTGCAACGGCTTCAGTTATGCTCAGGGATATCTGTGATCTGAAGTCAGGAGATTGGGTTGTACTGAACGCGGCGAATTCTGCTGTCGGCCAGAATGTCATTCGCATCGCGGCAAAACGGGGTATAAATGTTCTCAGCATTGTTCGCAGCGATGCCGCAGCTGCACAGGCCCGTGCGGCCGGGGCGATGCACGTCGTGATCGACGATGGTTCCAACGCATCTATCCCGTCAGACGCCCCGCTTGCCAAACTGGCTTTTGATGCGATTGGTGGCACCGCGACCGAACGGTTGGGCGCGCGCGTCGAAGATGGCGGCACCGTCGTCACCTATGGTTTATTGTCGGGTCAGGCTCCGCGCTTGTCGTCGCATGATCTGGTCTTTCGCGGCCTTTTCCTGCGCGGTTTTTGGCTTGCCTCATGGTTTGGCCAGACCCACCCCAAAGTAATCAGTGACACCTACGGCGAGCTCACCAAATGGCTGTCCGAAGGCACAATCGGCGCTCCGGTCGCAGCAACTTATGACATTGGTGATTTCGAAACGGCGATCCAGCACGCCGCAAAAGAAGAACGCGGCGGGAAAATCCTTTTGACCGGAAGCGGTTGGCCAAAGTAAGCCCGCACCCGGTGGATTCTCAAGGTCGTTGCGACGGTTACCGCGGTATCATTTTTTGTCTGAATGCTTCAGTTGGGGTGCGTCGCGTGGCAGATAACGCCGCGCCCGTCTGTTCAGGTTCTTGACGGAACCTTTTGGCTACGCACTGTCCCGCGAAGGGGGCCTGAATAGGATGCTGACATCACGATCAAACTTGGGCTTTTTACGCTTGCGGGTGCGGGTTCGGTTAGCGAATTGGCCTAAACACAGCCTGCATTTCGAAGACTTCAGCGCGACTGAAAAACTGTTGGACCCAAAGAATGAACACGGGTTCGAGGTTGAATTGACGGATTCCGGGCTTACGCTGTCTGCCCGCTCAGCCCAAACCCTGCATCAGGCCTTAATCGACACCGATAGAGATATTGCCAGTGACGGCAAGGAAAGTCTGCGCGGATCATGCGAGGCGGTTCTGCGTTATGTGACGCCGCATCTTACTTAACATAAATTGCATTACAGGTAGCGCTCACGCCAGCGATTCAGGTTTCACGTTCGCAGGCCCAGTACCGCAATCGCTACCACGATCAGCATCGCTGCTGCCATCCCGATGTTGATGGCGCGCTGGGTGCGCTGCGGTAAATCCAGACTGCCCAACCTGACCCCGGCACCAAGCCAGATCAGATGTACAGGAACCCAGATTACGTTGAACAAAACCAGCTTGATCACCGTCTCCGACATGGGTGCATCCGGCATAAATGCGAACCCGGAAAACAGCGTCGTTGCGACCACATACG
>JAFMHE010000142.1:0-7573 GCA_017854675.1 Paracoccaceae bacterium
CCCGCTGAGGCAAGTGCGATGCTGACCAGCAGCGTCACAATGATTGGCGGGCTCAGGCGCAGAACCCGTCTAACATAGAACGCCTTAAGCGCGATGGTGTTATGCGTTTCCCACTCTCGGCACAGCAGCGTCGTGATCAAATAGCCGGACAGAAAGAAAAAGATCGTCACGCCCAGACCACCGGGCACAATGTGGTTGAACCCGGCATGCGCGACAAAAACCAGCAGGATTGACACGGCCCTGATGCCATCAAGCGAGGGGATGTAGGAGGTTGATTTCATAGTGCCTTCACCTGATACAAATTGCGGGCGGGATATCGGTGCGGTTTATAACAAGGTTGTGGCGGTTTTTTGTCATGATTTCGGGACGGTTTTTTCCATCGGCCGGTTCCGTTCACCCCGAGACGCCGATAAATCAGTTGTCCCAAAGTGCTGTGTCGCACGTGATGGCTGTGGTGATGCCAATGTGCCAAGTGTTGCGGTCGGTATCAATGACACTCCTGAGTACGCTACACAATTCGACCGCAACGCCAACCACTTCGGATCATGTCAAACCTCCTTTACTAGTTCTGCGTCGTACTATATAGTTCTACGTAGAACCAAAGGAGATGACAGATGAACCGTAGAAACTTTCTCAGACTGACAGGTGGGGGTGTTGTCCTTGCCGCTGCCGGGGGTGGTCTTTTTGCAGCGACCCGCACACCGAACATTGCTTTGGCACCTTGGGAAAGGGCCGGTGGCTATGACGATCCGCGTAAAAACGCCCTGTCGCACGCCATACTTGCGCCAAACCCGCATAATCGACAGCCGTGGATGATCCGTCTGGATGGTGATGATGGGCTGACACTGTTCTTTGACACCGACAAACAACTGCCCCACACCGACCCGTTTGACCGGCAATTGACTATCGGCCTTGGCTGTTTCCTTGAACTTATGCGCATGGCCGCAAACGCGGATGGCTATGAGGTCGACATGACCTTGTTTCCAGAGGGCGAGGATGACGAAGGGCTGGACAGGCGACCCATTGCCAAAGCGACGTTCACCCAAGCCGCTGCGGTGCGTGACCCGCTGTTTGAACATGTACTGAACCGCCGTTCAAACAAGGAACCCTATGATACCACGCGTGTGGTCCCGGCGGACGCACTTGCCCGGATATTACAGGCCGCCCGACAAAGCGAACTTGGAGGGTCTATCGGCAGGGACGATATTGCCTACTGGCGCGCGCTTACGACAAAAGCGCTCCGGCTCGAAATTGACACCCCGCGCACCTACCAGGAAAGCGTGGATCTTTTTCGCATCGGCAAGGCAGAGATCAACGCCAACCCCGATGGGATCGACTTTAGCGGAGCCCTGTTCGAAACGCTCGCGCTTGCTGGTGTCATGACACGTGAGAGCCTATTGGACACAAATTCAACCGGATATAAGGAGGGCCTGAAGGCCGTCCTTGCAAATACCGAAACAGCGATGGGGCATGTGTGGATGGTGACGCAAGGCAATACCAGATCAGACCAGATTGCAGCAGGGTCAGACTGGTTGAGAACCAATCTTGCATGCACCGCCGAGGGCCTCGATTTTCAGCCACTGAGCCAGGCGTTGCAAGAGTATCCGGAAATGGCGCAAATTTATCGTGAAACCCACCAGCGCATTGCCCCGGATGGGGGAACAGTTCAAATGCTGGCGCGGATCGGATATGGTCCAGACGTGGCGGTCAGCCCTCGCTGGCCGATAGAATCCAAGATCGGAATGATGTGAACGAAGGCCAAGGCAATACGGATGAAGTGTTCGGATTTTTCACCGAGATTGGGATCATCAACCAATTATCGACAGCTTTGTTCGCCAAGAGCCTGCCGGACGGTGTTCATCCGTCTCATTTTTCAATTCTGAATCATTTGGTACTCAGGGGCGACGGAAAGCCGCCCCTGCGCATTGCGTCCGCCATGCAGGTGACGAAAAACACCATGACCCATTCTTTGAAAGTCTTGCAGCACAAGGGCTACATCGACGTTCAGCCGGACCCGAATGACGGGCGCGGCAAACTTGTCTTTTTGACCGAGACAGGACGCAGCTTTCGTGAGGACGCGATTGTCCGGGTGAGCGCGATATTCAAAGAAACTATCGGGGAAGACCAAATCGCGATCATGCGCCGGATACGCAACGATCTAGAGCAGATGAGAAAGCATCTGGACGACAATAGATAAGAAGGTTGGGCCAAAATTAACGTGGGCTGCATCCTGATAGGGGGCATCAGGTGCCAAGCTAAACAGCCCTGCCCCACCAACCGCCCAAAAAAATGCCGCCGCGATCCTCTCGCGGCGGCATCTATTTGCAAGAGCCGGAACGCTTAGTTCAGTGCTTTGTCCGTGATTACGGATGTCCATGCGCCCTCGGGCTGCTTGGAAATCACCGGATCAGAACCACCGGCCAGCAACGTATCGACCGTGCGCTGGAAATCCGCCTCGTCCAGTGAACCGTTAGAACCGGCTGTCAGCTTGGCAATCTCGCCCATCATGCGGACCTGTGCGGCCTCTGTCTGTGCACCGGTTTCATCGTTGTCCAGAACGATGCCTGCTGCCTCTTCGGGGTTGGCTTCTGCGTACTTCCAGCCCTTCATAGAGGCGCGCACAAAGCGGACCATTTTATCCTCGAACACCGGATCATTCAGGTTTTCTTCCAGCACATAGATGCCATCCTCAAGCGTGGCGACGCCCTGCTCTTCGTACTTGAAGGTGATCAGTTCATCCGGGTTCACGCCCGCGTCCAGCACCTGACCGTATTCGTTATAAGTCATGGTCGAGATGCAGTCAGCCTGACGCTGCAACAGCGGATCGACGTTGAAACCCTGCTTCAGCACCGTCACGCCATCCTCGCCACCATCCGTGGAAATGCCCGCTTGGGACATCCATGACAGGAAGGGGTATTCGTTGCCGAAGAACCAGACGCCGATGGTTTTGCCTTTGAAATCCTCAACCGATGTGATGCCGGTGTCTTTCCAGCAGGTCAGCATCAGGCCGGATGTTTTGAACGGCTGTGCAATGTTCACCACCGGCAAACCTTTTTCACGCGCGGCCAAGGCGGATGGCATCCAGTTCAGCATCGCGTCAGCGCCACCACCGGCCAGAACCTGTGGCGGGGCAATGTCGGGACCGCCTGACAGGATCGTGACGTCAAGGCCCTCTTCGTCATAAAAGCCCTTGTCCTTGGCTACATAATAGCCTGCGAATTGTGCTTGTGTGACCCACTGCAACTGCAACGTCACGGTGTTTGCATGCCCATCTGCGAATGCAGGTGCCGCCGTCAACCCTGTGGCAAGCGCTGCTGCCATCATCATATTCTTCATCATTTGTTTGACCTCCAAGTCAGTTGGTTTTGTTATCTTTGTGACGGGTGCCAGAATGTCACCCGCTTTTCGAGCCACGCCATCAGCCCGTAGAATGTTGATCCTGCTATCGCTGCGACGATAATCTCTGCCCAAACCATATCAAGCGCAAGCTGCCCTACAGATGTGGATATCCGAAAGCCCATGCCAAGGGTAGGAGAGCCAAAAAATTCAGCAACAATCGCACCGATCAGCGCCAGCGTGGTCGCGATTTTCAGACCGTTAAAGATGAACGGCAACGCGGCCGGAATGCGCAGTTTCAAAAGCGTCGGCCAATACCCCGCGCCATAGGTCCGCATCAGGTCACGCTGCATGGCGGATGTGTCTTTCAAACCCGCGACCGTGTTCACAAGGATCGGAAAGAACACCATCACGCCCACAACTGCCGCCTTTGATTGCCAATCACTGCCCAACCATTTCACGAAAATCGGCGCAGTGCCAACGATGGGCAGCGCGGCCATAAATGCACCGACAGGCAAGATACCCTTGGTCAGGAACGGCGACCGGTCCGCAAGGATGGCAACCGCAAACGCGGCAATCATACCAAAGACGTAACCGGTCATCGCGCCCTTGATGATCGTTTGTTGAAAATCCGCCCAGAGCAGGTTCAACGAGGACGCGAACCGCGCCGCAATCATCGACGGCGGCGGCAGGATCACCGCGCTGACCTCTAACATCGTGACAAGAATTTCCCACATCACGATGATCGTCACGCCAAAGATCACAGGGATCAGCAGTGAATAAAACCGCGTATCCGAGCGGTCGGAATGCGACAGGCGCACGTTCAACCACCATCCGGCAATCCAAACGCCAAGGGCCAGAATATACGCCATCATGCGGCCCCCATGCCCATACGGCGCAAGGTCTGCCGCTCAATCACCGACAGGATCGCGACCAACATCGCCGCCGTGATCGCCGCAGCAAAAAGCGCGGCCCATGTCACCATCGGTTGCCCGTATTGATCCCCAACCAGCATCCGCGCGCCAAATCCCGCACGCGCACCTGTTGGCAATTCCCCGACAATCGCACCCACAAGTGACGCGGAAATCCCGATTTTTAACGAAGCAAAAAGATAGGGAATGGAGGACGGCAACCGTAGTTTCCAGAACCCTTGGTTGGAATTGGTCCCGTAGGTGCGCAACAAATCCAACTGCATCGCATCAGGACTGCGCAGCCCCTTGACCATGCCCACAACCACCGGGAAAAAGCTGAGATATGCGGAAATAATCGACTTTGGAAACAGCCCCTGAATGCCGATTGCCCCCAGCATCACAATGATCATCGGCGCCAGTGCAAGGATCGGGATGGTCTGGCTGGTGATCGCCCAAGGCATCACCGATTTGTCCATCGTCCGGCTATAGACAATGCCAACGGCCAACATAATGCCCAAGGTGGTGCCCATCACAAAACCCAGTAACGTCGCCGACAGCGTCACCCAACCATGATAGACAAGGCTGCGTTTTGAGGTGATCTTTTTGTCAATCACCGTGTCGTAGAGTTCCTGCACCACCTGATGCGGCGATGGCAGGCGCGGGCGCGTTTGCACATAGGTCAGCGGAATAATCGCAGGGTTCTTCAACGCCAGTGAAAGGCCCGACAATTCCTGCCGGTCGCGCGGTGCTTCTGGCGTTAGAACCATCCCGTCACGCTGCGCCTGATCTGCGGTCAGATGCGCATTCATCGGGATCACGCACAGCGTCCAGAACGCGACGATGACCGCCACGACTGTCAGCGCCGGTATGATGGCGTTGAGCCTAGTCATCAATATGCCCCGCGCGCAGCCCGTCACGAACGCGGTGCGCAATCTCGATAAACTCCGCTGAATCGCGAATGTCCAAGGGCCGTTCGCGGGGCAGCGGGCTGTCGATCACATCGCTGATCCGACCGGGGCGCGGTGACATCACAACGATCTTGGTCGACAGATACACCGCCTCGGGGATGGAATGTGTCACGAACCCGATCGTCTTTTCCGTCCGCGCCCACAGCTTGAGCAGCTGCTCGTTCAAATGATCGCGCACAATCTCGTCCAGCGCGCCGAAGGGTTCATCCATCAGCAAGATATCCGCATCAAACGCCAGCGCCCGCGCAATCGACGCGCGCTGCTGCATCCCCCCCGACAATTGCCACGGAAATTTCTTTTCAAACCCCGCCAGATCGACCAGCTCCAACACGCGGCGCGTCCGCTCATTCTGCTCAGCTTTGGAAAACCCCATGATCTCCAACGGCAGCTTTACGTTCCGCCCAATCGTGCGCCACGGATAAAGCCCCGCCGCCTGAAACACATAGCCATAAGCCCGCGCCCGCCGCGCCTCATCCGGCGTCATCCCGTTAACGCTGATCTCTCCGGCGGTCGGCTGTTCCAACCCCGCGATGCACCGCAGAAACGTCGTTTTGCCACAGCCCGAAGGACCGATAAAGCTGACGAACTCACCCTTGTTGATATCAAGCGACACATCCTTGAGCGCATGCACAGGACCATCATTCGTCTCGAACGTGAGGTCGAGGTTTTTAGCGGTGATAACTGGGTCAGTCATACTGCTATCCTAGCTTTTGGAGGTTGGCAGTACACTCTATAGGCGACGAGAGGACCAATTATTGACGCAATAACTGCTGGTATCGCAAAGAGACCAGAAAAGCTGTTCAAGTTTGGATAACTTAATGCACCGAATGGAACGACCCCACCCAAAATCGCAACAACAAAAGCGCATACTGCTGCTGCCTTTGGTTGGGTCAGTTTTCTAACGAGAGGTGCATTCCAGACCACTGGCCAAACGAGCAAGCCTATGAACATCCCCCAAATCCAAATGAAAGGCATAAACAGCATTATCCCGCCAAAGGTCAGAGTGAGAAAGCCTTCGGTTAGAATTCGGATGTTGAACACACCATCTGAAAACTGCAATCCGAGATAGATAAGACCCATAATCAAAAGCGATATTGGAATGGTTATCACGCCGACGTAGAAAAATCGGAGATCATTCAAAAGTTCCTTGCGAGTCATAGCGATTCAAACACCACTCGCCGGAATACCTGTCCGCTGCACAGGGCGCGGCGCGGTCAGTTCTTTCCACGACGACAGCGCCTTGTTGACCGTCCCATTGCCCTCGCGCTTTACAAACTTGCCGTGCCCTTCCTGCGTGCGGATTTCACCGTCATGCACGGCGACATACCCACGGGTCAGGGTAAAGCGCGGCAGGCCTTTGACCTTCTTGCCCTCGAACACGTTGTAATCAATCGCGGACTGCTGTGCGGTGGCGGTGATGGTTTTTTCCTTCTCGGGGTCCCAGACCACCAGATCAGCATCGGCACCAATCAGCACGGCACCCTTTTTCGGATAGCAGTTCAAAATCTTGGCGATGTTTGTCGACGTAACAGCCACAAATTCATTCGGCGTCAAACGACCCGTCGCCACCCCATACGTCCACAGCATCGGCATCCTGTCTTCAAGGCCACCCGTCCCGTTTGGTATCTTGGTAAAATCACCCAGACCGGTGCGTTTCTGTTCGGTGGTAAAGGCACAATGGTCCGTGGCTACAACGCTCAACGACCCCGATTGCAGACCCGCCCACAGGCTATCTTGATGCATCTTGTTGCGGAACGGCGGCGACATCACGCGGCGCGCGGCGTGGTCCCAATCCTTGTTGAAATACTCGCTCTCGTCCAGCGTCAGGTGCTGGATCAACGGTTCGCCCCAAACACGTTTACCCTGTTGACGCGCTCGGCGGATGGCTTCGTGGGAATCCTCGCAAGATGTGTGCACAACATAAAGCGGCACCCCTGCCATGTCGGCAATCATAATCGCGCGGTTGGTGGCCTCGCCCTCTACTTGAGGGGGTCGCGAATAAGCGTGCGCTTCGGGTCCCGTATTGCCCGCAGCCAGCAGTTTCGCGGACAGTTCGGCCACCACATCGCCATTCTCGGCATGCACCATCGCGATGCCACCCAACTCGGACAACCGGTTAAACGAGGCATACAGCTCATCATCATTCACCATCAACGCACCCTTGTAGGCAAGGAAGTGTTTGAACGTGTTGATGCCCCGATCCTTGATCACCGACTCCATCTCGTTAAAGACCTGCTCACCCCACCACGTGACAGCCATGTGGAAGCTGTAATCGCAATTCGCCCGCGTCGATTTGTTGTCCCACATTTGCAACGCGTCATGCAGGCCCTGACCGGGTGAGGGCAGCGCAAAGTCGAT
>JAFMHE010000142.1:7799-9046 GCA_017854675.1 Paracoccaceae bacterium
GTGACGATGGTGCCGTTTTTGATGACTTTGGTCATGGTGTGGGTCCTTTGATTGAAACGCTGCCGCAATCCCGGACTTGATCCGGGACCTCATGGCAAGCGTGGAGGTCCCAGAGTGAATCGGGGACTGCGTTCGATTTTAAATGAAAGCCAGCGCCTAAAGAAACGAAGCATCCAGCGTTCGATCCGCCCAGGTTGGGTTTTGTTCTTTGATCAATTCGTTTTTCCAAGCACGCCGCCAGCGTTTCAGCTTGGCTTCCCGCGCAATTGCTTCGGGCAGCGTTTCGTAGCTTTCCATATAGACCAGTTTGCGAATGCGGTACTTTGACGTATGCACACCGCCCTGCCCGCTGGCGTGTTGATGCATGCGTTTTTGCAGATCGCCAGTCACGCCGATGTATATCGCGGTGTTTGAGTGGCAGGCGGCAATGTAGGTATGAAAGGGCATGCCCCAACGATGATGCATGTCGGTTAATGAAAATATAACGCAGTCCCGGATTTACTCCGGGACCTCCACGTTTGAGATCGAGGTCCCGGAGTAAATCCGGGACTGCGTTATCCTGTGACGCTGCGCTCACCCCACAATCTCCGCCGTCTCCAGCACCGCATGCAGCAACACATCCGTGCCCGCCGCTGCCCATTCTGGTGAAATCTCTTCGGCCTCGTTGTGGCTCAAACCCCCTACACAGGGACACATAACCATCGCCGTGGGCGCCACGCGGTTGATCCAACACGCGTCATGCCCCGCGCCGGAAATCAGGTTCATATGGCTGTATCCCAACCGCTCCGCCGCATCGCGCACGGCAGAAACGCAGCCTTCATCAAACGCCACCGGATCAAAGCCACCGACCTTTTCGAACGCAATCTCCATCCCCATCGCGTCCACAATCGCTTGCCCCTCGACCCGCAAACGCGCCTCCATATCCTCGATCACGCTCATTTCGGGCGACCGGAAATCAACGGTGAACACCACCTTGCCGGGGATCACATTGCGCGAGTTGGGGAAGACGTCGATATGCCCCGCCGCCCCCACGGCAGAGGGCGCATGGCTCAGCGCGATCTCTTCGACTTTCTCCAATATCCGCGCCATGCCCAGACCCGCGTTCTTGCGCATCGGCATCGGTGTAGACCCCGTATGCGAGTCCTTACCCGTCACGGTCACTTGGGTCCACGACAGACCCTGTCCATGCGTCACAACGCCAATCTCTTTGCCCTCGGCCTCCAGAATAGGCCCCTGTTCGATGTGCA
>JAFMHE010000007.1 GCA_017854675.1 Paracoccaceae bacterium
TGGGTTGAACCTCGTAGGAATGGACGCGGTTCAGGAATGTGCCGGAGGGGTCCGCACCGTAGGGGTCTTGGTCAGACAGGGGCGCGCCGTAGTTTTCGGTGTTCCAGCCTTTGCAGGAAATCACGCAAGCATGGCAGCCGACGCAGGTGTCCAGATCAATGACAAGGCCGAGTTTCTTTTGGGTGGATTGCGGAAGGGTCGTCATGTGCGGCGCTCCTTTTTCAGGTCGGACTGGGGCCAGCCCCAGACCCCGGAGGTTATTTGGAAAATTGAATTAAGGATCATTTGCCGACCTTCCATGCCAATTTGTCGGGGCCTTTGCCGACAGGGGATTTGATGGGCGGGTATTCGGGGCGCGATTCTTTGGGAGCCACTGCTTTTTCGATGCGCACCTTGAGGTCGAACCACGCGGCTTGCCCGGTGATCGGGTCGGAGTTGGCCCAGCGCATGCCGTCTTTCTTGGGCGGGAGCAGTTCGTGGATAAGGTGGTTCAGCAGAAAGCCTTTGGTGGCTTCTGGTGCGTCCTTGTCCAGTGCCCATGCGCCTTTGCGTTTGCCAATGGCGTTCCATGTCCACACTGTATTTTCGTTCAGGGCAGCCATTTCCATCACGGGTACGGTGATTTCGCCGTGAGGCGAGGAAACGCGCGCCCAGTCGCCGTCAGTCAGGTCGTGTTCGCGCATCAGCTTGGTGGGCAGATACAGCGGATTGTGCCCATGCAATTGGCGCAGCCACGCGTTTTGTGAGCCCCACGAATGGTACATCGCCATCGGGCGCTGGGTGAGCGCGTTGATGGTATAGCCTTCGTTGCCTTCCTGATCGGTTTCGTACCAGATCGGCAGGGGTGACATCGTGTCTTTGATCCGCTCGCGCAAGTGGTCTGGGGGCTGGCGATTCCCGTGACCTTCGGCGGCGAGCTGGAATTTGCGCATCGGTTCTACATAAAGCGAGAACAGGTAGGGTTGGGGACTGTCATAAAGGCCCATGCCAACGGCCCAGTCCTGATAGGCGCGGTTCCATGGTTTGTAATAATTGGCGCCCGCGGGGATGTGTTCGACGAAAAAGCCACCGTTTTCGATGTAATTGTCGAGTTGGCTTTCGTTGACGTCACCGCGCCCTGATTGCAGGCCATTTTCGCCTGTGCGCCAGCCAGCGAGTGGGCCAATGCCCGGACGGCGCTGGTGGTTGACGATGTAGTCGGCGTAATCTGCATATTTCTGGCTGCCATCGTCGTTCACGAAACCGGGCAGGCCCAGTTTCGCGCCCAGATCGCACAGCGCGGATTGGAAGCCTTTGACGTTGCGGTCAGGTTCTACCACCGGCCAGCGGATCGCGTCTGCTGCGGCGTCTGCCTCGCAAATCGGGCGGTCCAAGAGCGAGATGCAATCGTGGCGTTCGAGGTACGTCGTATCGGGCAGGATAAGGTCGGAGTAGGCGACCATTTCGGATGAATAGGCGTCCGAATAGATGATATGCGGAATGACGTAATCGCCGTTCTCGTCCTTGTCGGTCAGCATTTCCATCACGCCGCCGGTGTTCATCGACGAATTCCACGACATGTTGGCCATGTACATGAACAAGGTGTCGATCTTGTAGGGGTCGCCCACATGTGCGTTGGAGATAACCATGTGCATCAGGCCGTGCGAGGACATGGGGTTTTCCCATGTGAACGCTTTATCAATACGTGCGGCTGTACCGTCCGCTTTGAGTGCCAGATCATCGGGACCGTGAACGAAGCCCAAGTGTGGGCCGTTCAAGGGCGCGCCGGGGGTGATGCCGACGTGCGGTTTTGGGTGTGCGGTTGCAGGCTTGGGGTAGGGCGGTTTGAAACGGAAACCGCCGGGGACTTCGACGGTGCCCAGCAGGATTTGTAGCACGTGCAATGCGCGGCAGGTCTGGAAGCCGTTCGCATGTGCAGAGATGCCGCGCATGGCGTGAAAGGATACCGGGCGGCCGGTCATGGTGGCGTGTTTCTCGCCGCGGAAATCGGTCCATTCGTGGTCCAGCTCGAAGGATTCCTCGAATGCGACGCGGGCCAGTTCGGCGGCGATGGCGCGGATGCGACCTGCGGAAATACCGCAACGGTCGGCGACGGCTTCGGGAGCGTATTCGTCTGACAGATACATCTCTGCCATTTTGTGGAAGACCGGTGCGTGGGTGACGCCCTTGGCGCGGTGGGTGCCTGATAGGTCGGGTTTGACGCCCGGCTGATCAAACGGGGTCAGCTTGCCCGTGACGCGATCCATGACCAGTTGTTTGCCATTGTCATCGCGCAAATAGAGGCCGTAATCGGGCGATTTTTCATCGCCGTTGATCAATACGGGCGCGTCGGTGTATTGCGCCAGATAGTTCAGGTCGATTTTGCCGGCCTTCATCAGGCAATGCACCATCGCGAGGATGAACAGACCGTCGGTGCCGGGCGTGATGCCGACCCAATCGTCTGCCACGGCGTTATAGCCCGTGCGGATCGGGTTTACGCCGATGATACGGGCGCCACGTGCCTTGATCTTGCCGATTCCCATCTTGATCGGGTTTGAATCGTGATCTTCGGCCACGCCGAACAGCATGAAAAGCTTGGTGTGATCCCAATCGGGTTGGCCGAATTCCCAGAACGCACCGCCCATGGTGTAGATGCCAGCGGCGGCCATATTCACCGAGCAGAAACCACCGTGGGCTGCATAGTTCGGGGTGCCGAAGGCCTGCGCCCAGAGCGACGTGAACGATTGCGACTGGTCGCGGCCCGTGAAAAACGCCAGCTTTTCGGGGTTGTCGTTGCGGATCGGTTCCAGCCAATCGGCGGCGATCTGATATGCCTCGTCCCAGCTGATTTCCTCGAATTCGCCAGACCCGCGCGGACCGACACGCTTTAACGGCGCTTTCAACCGTGAAGGCGCGTTGTGCTGCATGATGCCCGCAGACCCTTTGGCGCAAAGCACGCCTTTGTTAACCGGATGGTCACGGTTGCCTTCTATGTAGGCCACCTTGCCCTCTTTCATGTGCACGTTGATGCCGCAGCGGCAGGCGCACATATAGCAGGTCGTCTTGCGGATCTCGTCGGATACCTTGGGGCTGAGGTCAATAACGGGTTGGTTCATGGTGGTCTTCCTTTCTCAGGTCAGATCAGACTGCGTAGGAGCGACAATGCCGCGAGCCCAATCAGCAGACACAGGCAGAAGGGTTTATAATAAGGTTCCCAACGGGGATTGAAGAGCTTGGTGCCAAGCCAGACGCCGAGCAGGGTTGCAGGGATCAGCGTAAGCGCGCTGAGCATCGCGGTCGAGGTCATCACCCCGAAATAGATCAGATATATCAAAGAGCCGAGTGAGCCGATAAAGAGATAGAGCACCAATGTCGCGCGCATGGAACGCGCGTTGTCGTTCTGGCTGAGCACGTAAAGCGCGACTACCATCCCGCCGACATGTGCCACACCTCCCGCGATCCCGGCCACGAAGCCCGCGATCAGCGTGCCAGCGCGGCTTGCCAGCGCGGGGATGTTTACTTTTAACAATTGCATCCCAGCCAAGATCAGGATGATGACCAGCGCGATCTGGGCTGATGCCTCTCGCGGCAGGCTGACGGTTAGCCACAGTCCCAAAGGCCAGCCAAGCCAGTTGCCGATCACCAGCAGCACGGTGCGTGGCCGGTCCGCGTCCTGCCAGCCGCCGCGCGCCATCAACAGGCTTGCGGCCATTTCCTGAAACCACAGGATCGGGATCAGCAAGATAGGGGGAATGAAGCTGGCTGCCGAGGCCATCACAATCGCCGAGAGCGCAAATCCCGCAAAGCCCCGCACCAACCCTGCTGCGAAGATGATCACAAACAGCAGTACCGTTTCCGAAGACGACGTGGGTAGCGCGGACCATAATTCAGCCATCTCCTGCCGCCTGAAGGACCGTAACGGCGATCATGTTGAGAACATCGTCGGCAGTGCAGCCGCGAGACAGGTCATTGGCCGGTTTGGCAAGGCCCTGCAAAACAGGGCCAATGGCCTGCGCCCCGCCGATGCGTTGTGCAATTTTGTAGCCAATGTTGCCTGCGTCAAGGTTTGGGAAAACCATGACATTGGCGTGGCCCGCAACGGTTGAGCCGGGTGCCTTGGACGCGCCGACCTCTGGCACGAAAGCGGCGTCGAATTGCAGTTCGCCATCGGCGTCCAGATCCGGATGGGTATCCCTGAGGATCGCCGATGCATCGCTGACCTTGGTCACATTGGGGTGCTTGGCGCTGCCCATGGTCGAAAAGCTGAGCAGTGCGACCTTGGGCGTCTCTCCCAGCAATTGCTGGTGCGACGCGGCTGACGCCACAGCAATTGCTGCCAGTTCTTCGGCATTGGGGTCGATGACCAAGCCGCAGTCGCCAAACGTCATCGCGGCACGACCAGACGGGTGGTTTTCCGGCAAAGCCATCAGGAAAAAGCTGGAGACCAGCGATGCGGTCTTGGCCTTGCCAATGACCTGCAACGCGGCACGCACAGTGTCTGAAGTCGTGGCAACAGCGCCGCCAACCGTCCCGTCCGCATGGCCATTGCGCACCATCATTGCGGCAAACACCAACCGGTCGCGGGCCTGTTTGGCGGCAACGTCTGTGCTCACACCCTTGTGTTTGCGCAAGTCGAAATATGACCCTGCGACCTCTGCTGTCAGGTGAGAGGTCACAGGGTCTTGGATGGAAATTTTGTCTACGTCTGTGGCACCGGCCGCGGTCAGCAGAGCCGCAACAGCCGATGTAGGCCCTACTAGCGTGATCCGGGCGATGCCTGCGCGCGTGGCCGCAAGCGCACCGGCCACGATCCGGGGATCGTGGCCTTCGCTCAGAACGATGTGGGCAGGCTGGGACGCTGCGCGCTTGCGTAACTCTTGCAGCATTGTCATAGCCTGCTCCTTGTTTTGTCGGGTTTATGCGCGGACCTGGCTGCGCATATCGTCCTTGGAAATACCTGCCACAGAAACCGGTTTTTTCATCGCATCGCGGCGGAAAGGCTCACCCAGTTCCTGGTTCAGAACGACTTCGATGAACGTTGTGACGCCATCTTTCATCTGCTCTTTGACGGCTGTGTTAAGCGCGTCTGTCAGCTCTTCCATGCCTGTGACCTGAACACCTTTCAGGCCGCAACCTCTTGCAATCTCGGCATAGTTCACACCTTCGTTCAGCTCTGTGCCGACAAAGTTATCCTTGAACCACAACGTGGTGTTCCGCTTTTCAGCACCCCACTGGTAGTTGCGGAAGATGATCATGGTGATCGCAGGCCAATCGCCACGACCGCATGCTGTCATTTCGTTCATGGAAATGCCGAATGCGCCGTCGCCTGCGAAACCGATGACCGGAACGTCCGGGCAGCCGATTTTTGCGCCAAGGATCGCGGGCAGGCCGTAGCCACACGGACCAAACAGGCCCGGTGCCAGATACTTGCGACCTTTGTCGAAGGACGGGTAGGCGTTGCCGATCGCGCAGTTGTTGCCGATGTCGGACGAGATGATAGCATCGGGTGGCATCGCGGACATGATCGCACGCCACGCCTGACGGGGCGCCATACGGTCGGGCTGGCGGTTGCGCGCACGCTCGTTCCAGTCGATGCCCTCATCGGTGTCGTCCTCGTGATCCATAGACGACAGTTCTTGGGCCCAGCGGGATTTGGTCAACGCCACCAGTTCGGTCCGCTCTTTACGGCCCTTGTCGCCTGCACCGGGTGCGAGGTTGTCGAGGATCTGCTCTGCCACACGCTTGGCGTCGCCCTGTATGGCCACGTCGACCTTTTTGGTCAGGCCGATGCGGTCAGAGTTGATGTCGACCTGAATGATTTTCGCATCTGTCGGCCAGTAGTTGATGCCATAGCCCGGCAGCGTGGAAAACGGGTTCAACCGGTTGCCCAGTGCCAGAACAACATCGGCTTTCTGGATGATTTCCATCGCCGCCTTGGAGCCGTTGTAGCCCAAAGGTCCAACGGCCAGCGGGTGACCACCGGGGAAGGCGTCGTTGTGCTGATAGTTGCACGCAACCGGTGCTGACAGCGCTTCGGCCAGTTTGGCAGAGGCGTCGATGCCACCTGAAAGGATCACGCCTGCGCCGTTCAGGATGACGGGGAACGCCGCCTCGGACAGCAGCTTGGCCGCGTCTTTGACCGCTTGCTCGCCGCCTTGTGGGCGCTCAAGACGGATGATCTGTGGCAGCTCAATGTCGATGACCTGGGTCCAATAATCACGCGGGATGTTGATCTGCGCCGGCGCAGAACCGCGCCATGCTTTCTCGATCACACGGTTCAGAACTTCGGCCATGCGCGACGGGTCGCGGACCTCTTCTTGATAGCAAACCATGTCTTCAAACAGTTTCATCTGTTCGATTTCCTGAAAGCCGCCCTGACCGATGGTCTTGTTCGCCGCCTGCGGTGTGACCAGCAGCATGGGCGTATGGTTCCAATAAGCCGTTTTGATCGGTGTGACGAAGTTGGTGATGCCCGGACCGTTCTGAGCGATGGCCATGGACATTTTGCCGGACGCGCGTGTGTAGCCGTCCGCGATCATGCCGCCGGATGTTTCATGGGCACAATCCCAGAACTTGATGCCCGCAGCAGGGAACAGGTCAGAGATTGGCATCATGGCAGAGCCAATGATCCCGAAGGCGTTGTCGATGCCGTGCATCTGAAGGACTTTTACAAAGGCCTCTTCGGTGGTCATTTTCATAGCGTATCATCCTTAAAAATTGGTGAAAGGCGGCGTGCGATTCTTTGATCTCGCGTAAACTAGTCGTGTCGGACAGGGGGGGTTAGGTCCAGTTCACATCCTGCTTTAATACCAAAGAGGGTTCATGCATGCATTTCCTCTGCGATGATGCCGACACCCTCTGTAATGCGGGGCGTCGGGATAGAGGAATAGGCCAGCCGGTAGTAGTTCGAGGGTTGATGATCGCCCGCAAAAAAGGCGCGGCCCGGTTCAATCAGCACGCCGCGTTTTTGCAACCGCTTGGCCGCATCGCCGGTATCAACGCCATCAGGCGCGCGCATCCAGAACGACGAACCGCCATAATCACCGCGCCCCGAAATACGTAGGCCGTGATGCATCATCGCGTCCTCCATCACCCGGCGGCGTTCCTGCAAGGCAGTCCCCATGCGGCGGATCAGCGCGTCGTAGTGGCCAAGCGACAAGAAATAGGAAGCGGTCCGTTGAATGTGGCCGGGCGGATGGCGCAGCACAGATGCGCGCAGGGCCCGCGCCTCGCGGATGAAGGGTTCAGATCCAACCAGATAGCCGAGCCGCAAACCGGGAAAAAGCGACTTTGAGAAGCTGCCGACATAGATAACGCGACCATCTGTATCGAGTGATTTCAGCGCTGGAGACGGCGATTTCAGGAAGGACATCTCAAACTCGTAGTCGTCCTCGACGATCAATGCATCCAGTTCGCGTGCGCGGTCCAAAAGGGCGCGCCGACGGTGCATCGGCATGGTCGCATTCGTCGGACATTGGTGGCTGGGCGTGGTGAAAATCACATCCGTTTCGGGTGGGATTGCATCGGGTGGCAGGCCATCTTGATCAACGCGCACAGGGGTTACGTGGCAGCGCGACTGCGAAAGGATGTCACGCAGCGCGGGATAGCAGGGATCTTCTAATGCTGCGCGGCGGCGCTGTGTCAGCAGCACTTGTGTGGTCAGCCAAAGTGCGTTTTGCGCGCCTAAAGTGATCAGGATTTGTTCAGGCCGTGCGGTGATCCCACGGCGCGGCAGCGTGTGGCGCGCAATGAATTCGATCAGCTGCGGATCGTCCTGATCATAATAGTCGGTGGTCAGCGAGGTGAAGTCGCGTTGCCCCAGCGCTTGCAGGGCACATAGGCGCCAGTTCGCGTGGTCAAACAGCGTTTGATCCGCCTGACCATAGACGAAAGGGTAGCGGAATTTGGCCCAGTCCTGTGGCTTTGTCAGGCCAGCACCGCCGCTGAATTTCTGACCGATGGCGCGGGTCCAATCAACCGCATCCGGACTTTCCGGGGCAGGTGAAAAGCTGGGTGGGGCAGGGGCATTTTCGGAAACGAAATAGCCCGATCGGCCGCGGGAAACGAGGTAATCATTGGCCTGCAATTCGGTGTAGGCGATGGTCACGGTGATGCGGCTGACACCCAGATGCATGGCGAGTTTGCGGGTGGAGGGGAGTTTCTCACCCTGTTGGAAGCGACCAGATAAAATGCCTTGCGCAATCATCTGCTGAATCTGCTGTTGCAGCGTGCCTTGCGCCTCTGGGTGCAGAAAGAATGTTTCGACGGGAAGGGTCATTCGATCATGATACTCTGGACTTACGCGCGTATCAATCTGGTAATACGTATATCTGAAAATGCTTCCGTATCCTGAAAAATATATTCCGTCTTACACACGAAGTAAAGTTATTAATGAGACTTTAGGTATCAAAAATTAAATCAGATGGCTTCCAGCCTGATATTTTCGGCTACACAACCCGCTTTGCGAACACTCATTCAGTTAAATGACCAACAACCCTCGACCAAAAAGGAGTGTTTCTTAACTGTAGAGTAAGAAACATATGAAAAGAGAAGTCGAAATGCCGCACACTGAAAGGACTTACATCGATTGAAATGAGCAGCCCACTTTGTGCCGACTGGAACGTAGTTAATGACAACTCTACGACGAACATCATTTGACGGGACGGTTTGGCTCTCCTAGCCTTGTGGTCCGAACATAAGGAACACGCCGTCATGGTAATGGAGACCTATCTGATCTATCTGGCTGCTGTTGCGGTGTTTTTTGCGACCCCGCCCGATACCAGTCAGCTTCTGATTATTTCTAACAGCATTCGCCACGGTTTGCGCAAAAGCGCATATACAATTGCCGGTGATCTGACCGCGAACACCCTGCAAATGACCGGTGCTGCCTTTGGCCTTGCTGCGATTATTGCGACGTCCGCAGATGCGTTTTTATGGATCAAATGGATCGGCGTGGCCTATCTGATCTGGATCGGCGTGCAGTTGATTGTGTCAAAAGACCAAGCGGAGGGCGTTGAAGCAAACCCGAATGGTCAGGGGTTCAGATTGTTCAGGCAAGGTTTTGTGACTTCAATGGCCAATCCGTTCACGGTTGTCTTTTTCGGGGCGCTGTTCCCGCAGTTTATTGATCCCGCTGCGCCGGTTCTGCCGCAGCTCTTTATTCTTGGCATGACGTATATCGTCGTGGATGGCGTGATTTTGCTGCTTTGGGGATGGGCAGGGCTGCGCGCTGCAACGGCGTTGAAGCGGTTCTCCTTTGGTATGGTGAACAAAGTCTGTGGAACATTGATGATCGCCGCAGCAGCATTGCTGGCAACGAAAGATTTTCAGCCGCAACGGTGATCTGGGTCCGGGCTTGTCCGAAGTGAGGATTGCCGATTTCTGCCTAAGGACGTGGCGCCAAGAGGGTATAAACCTAAATCTAATGAATGCGCCCTACCGGACTGGAAAAGCTGTGAAACTTTCATAGGGGAGGCGTCATAAATGTCTTACAAAACCTTCATCTGACTGCATCAAACACCCGGTTAAAATGCGGCTGTATTCAACGCCAGCCTGGAGCCAGCACAATGAAAGACGATACATCACACTTGTCATGGGATGAATGGGACGAGTTGCAAAGCCCGCGCCCTGACGCGACCGATTTCGATGGGGTTGTCGAAACCGCGATGAGCCGCCGTGGCTTTTTGGGCCGCGTTCTGGCGTTTGGTTCAGGTGCTGCCGTGATGGGGACAGGCCTGTTGAATTCGGGCTCTGCACAAGCGCAAACGGCCAGCCGGATCGGTTTCGCACAGATCTCAATTGCGACTGATGCGACCGTACACGTGCCGGAAGGATACAGTTGGCATCCGGTTGCAAAATGGGGCCAGCCATTGTTTTCCGACGCACCCGAACTTGATCACACGACAGGGGGTGATCTGGCCTCCTCAGAGCGGGTCTTTGGTGAAAACACGGACGGCATGGAACTGTTTGCGGTTGGCAACCGTCAGGTCATCGCGGTGAACCATGAATATGTGAACCCCAAGCTGAACTTGCCCCAGAATACGGATGGTGCTGTTGCCAGCGCGCAGGACGTGCGCAAATTGCAGAACCTGCAAGGGGTGACGGTGATGGAGGTGGCGGAAGGGCCTAATGGGTGGGACATCGTTTTGGACAGCGATTTGAACCGCCGCATCACGCAAAACACTCCGATGAAGATTACCGGTCCTGCGGCGGGTCATGATCTGCTGAAGACAGATGCTGATCCGACGGGCCGCACAGTGTTGGGCACGATGAACAATTGCGGTGCGGGCAAGACGCCGTGGGGCACGTATTTGACCTGTGAGGAAAACTTTAACGGCTATTTCGGGTCGACAGATGCGGCGTTTGAAAAGCCTGCGGATTATGCGCGCTACGGTATCGGGTTGGAAGGGCGGTACGGTTACGAGGTGTTCGATGCACGGTTTGACGTGTCAAAGAACCCCAATGAGCCGCACCGCTTTGGCTATATCGTTGAGATTGATCCGGCGAACCCGACATCGACACCGATCAAACGCACGGCGTTGGGGCGTTTCAAGCACGAGAACGCGGCTGTCACGTTGGCGCCGAACGGGCAAGTCATTGTCTATATGGGCGACGATGAACGCGGAGAGTTTATGTATAAATTTGTCTCCAACGGCGTATATGCGCCCGGCGGTGACACCACTACATTGCTGGATGACGGGCAGCTATATGTCGCAAAATTTAACGACGATTTGACCGGTGACTGGGTCGCGCTGACGCCCGAGGCGACGAATATGACGCAGGCAGAGATTGCCGTATTTACCCGTCAGGCGGGATCGCGGGTTGGGGCGACAACCATGGACCGGCCAGAATGGGTCGCGGTTAACCCGGTTGCGGTTGAGGGCTATTGCGCGCTGACCAATAACAAGAACCGCGGGCTAAAGCCTAATGCCGGTGGTGATGAGACACCTGCTGCCGGACCAAATCCGCGTGAGGCCAATAAATACGGTCAGATCGTGCGGTGGCGTCCCGCGGATGATGATCATGCGGCAACAGAATTCACATGGGATCTGTATGTGATGGCGGGCAACCCGACGGTCCATTCGGATGCCAATGCCGGATCTGAAAACGTGAATGCGGGCAACCTGTTCAACTCGCCCGATGGGATGATGTTCGACAGCACCGGTCTGCTGTGGATCCAGACCGATGGTGACTATAAGAACGAAGGCGACTTTGCGGGCATGGGCAACAACCAGATGCTGGCGGGGGACCCCGTTACGGGCCAGATTGAGCGGTTTATGACGGGGCCTTACGGGTCAGAGGTCACAGGCCTGACTTGGTCGGCAGACCGGCGCACGATGTTTGTAGGCATTCAGCATCCGTCTGCGCCATTCCCGGACGGAGAAGGGAAGCTGGCGCGCTCCTCCATCATCGCGATCAAACGGAACGACAACGCACCCGTCGGTTAATACGCGCGGCTTTTTGAGATGGAGATGGTCCTCGCAGTGATGCGGGGATCATTTCGCAGTGTTCTCCTACCTGTCGGGCTTTTGAGCATTGCGCCAGCCGCTATATTTTTCGCTGTTGCAATCCTTGTTGATACCGGACAACGAAACTTTGATGTTGGGTCGCCCGTATTTCGCTAGGGCTGCCATGGCCTTTGCGCTGATCGAACACGTCGTTCTGGCATTAACTTTTCAGTGCGCCATCACATTGATTAGCGCGCCTGCAGGGTCACGTACGAAAAACCGACGCACACCCCAGGGTTCGATCGTGAGCGGATATGCGATAGGATAACCTTGGCTTTTGCAGCGATCATAGGTGGCTTGCAGATCGGTGACCTCGATGGATAGTGCGGGCACAGGCGCGTCAGAGCCGCCCTGGCTGGCGATGCTGAGTTGGATAGGTGCTGTATCTGCGCCTGCCAATGTGATGATCCAACCCAGATCCATGACCATATCAAGGCCAAAGACTGACGTGTAGAACGCCGCCAGTGCGGTTGCGTCAGGTGCTGCGATATTGGTCGTGATCCGTTTAACTGTCATGTTGGTCCTGTCCCACCGCCTGTTGTTACCACGAGCCAACAAAAAAGCCCCGCACGATTGGCGGGGCTTTTTCCAAAGATTTGCAGCGCCTTACGCGAATACGCGGCCCAATGCTTCATCAACGGATGCGATGATCTGGTTGATGTCGTCTTTGGTGGCAATCAGCGCGGGTGAGAAACACAGCGTGTTGTTCTTGCCTGGCAGCGATCGGTTGGTCGCACCGATGATCGTGCCTTGTGCCATGCAGTCGCCGACGACTGCCTGAACCAGCTTTTCTGCAACCGGCTCACGCGTACCACGATCAGCGACCAGTTCGGCGCCAAGGAAAAGACCCTTGCCACGTACCTGCCCGATGCACGCATGTTTGTCGGCCAGCGCGCTGAGTTGGTCGAACATGTAGTGGCCCATGTTGGTCGTGTTCTCCAGCAGACCTTCTTCCTCGATGATGCGCATGTTCTCGATCCCTGCGGTCGGGCCAGCGGTGCAGCCCCCGAAGGTCGAGATATCGCGGAAGTAGTTCATTGGATCAGCCGCATCGTCTTTGAACATATTGAACACCTCTTCGGTGGTCACCAGACAAGCGATGGCGGCGTAGCCCGACGCGACACCCTTGGCCATTGTCACCATGTCGGGTTTGACGCCGTAGTGCTGATAGCCGAACCATGCGCCGGTGCGACCCACGCCGCAGACGACTTCGTCGATGTGCAGCAGGATTTCATACTGGTCGCAAATCTCGCGGATACGCTCCCAATAACCGGCAGGTGGGACGATGACGCCACCACCAGCGGTCACAGGCTCAAGGCAAAGCGCACCAACCGTTTCAGGCCCTTCGGCGAGGATGATTTTTTCGATCTGGTCGGCGGCCCAGACACCATAGTTTTCCTGCGGTGCGCCATCTTGCTCGTGCGAACGGTACTCAAGGCAGTGGGGAACGCGGACAAATCCTTCGGTAAAGGGGCCGTACTGCGCGTTGCGTTCGTCTTGACCGCCTGCGGACAGGCAGGTGATTGTGGTGCCGTGGTAATCGCGGTCGCGGTAAAGGATCTTGTGCTTTTTGCCACCGAAACGCTTGTGGGCGATCTGGCGGACCATTTTGAAGCCCTTCTCGTTCGCCTCGGAGCCCGAGTTGCAATAGTAGACGCGGGACATGCCGGGCATCTTGTCGATCAGCATCTCGGCAAAGTTGGAGCCGGGGATAGACCCTGCGGAGCCTGCGAAATAGTTCAATTTGATCAACTGGTCACGGACCGCATTGGCGATACGCTCGCGGCCATAGCCGACGTTGACGGTCCAGACACCACCGGACACAGCATCAAGGTGCTCTTTGCCCTTTTGGTCCCAGACACGCATGCCTTTGCCCTCGACAATGATGCGGGGGTCGTTGGTCTCGTACTGCTTGTGCTGGCTCAGATGATGCCAGATGTGCGCGCGATCTGCCTCAACAACGCGGGAGATGTCATTTTCGCTGAAATTGCCGTCCATGGTGTGAGACCTTTCGCTAGGCGTGATTGCTTTGAATTCGGGGTTTGCGGTGACCCATGATATCCATTCATTGCTGGTTTGTAGTCGAATCAAGTAGGGCCAGTTTGGGGGCAAGCGTAAAGCCAGAAATTTAACCTGTCCAACGTTTGAGCAACCGTTCGTCGGGTTGGACGGGAAACGCAGCGCATTTCATTCGGCGTATCAACAGGTTGGTGAAATCAAAAGCACGCGTGCGCTGGTTTTGTGCGATCCGGGATTTCATGGGGGCAATTGCACAATTTTGATGCAGATTATTTTCGCCAATGCGTGTTCTGATTGAGCGATTTAGCATCATATGCGACAACAAGACGAGGCTTTACGCCACCTAGAGGGGGTTCATATCATCTGGACTCATTGGGCGCTGGAAATTGGCGGTTTATTCAGCCGGATTTGTACCGGCAGACTACGTCACGACCGACGGGCGTGTGCCCGCAAACGACGGCAGGACTAAGTTTGATGCGTTTTGCGGATTTGATTGCTCTTGTTCAAAAGACAATACATGGTGTCGCCGGACGCCTGCGACACTTGGCCCTAAATGAGAAACAAGGTCCCATTTTTTGCCAAGACCCATCGCGCGGGACCAAGCATGCAAACCAAGGCGTTTGCATCGGATACAAACCACACCGGATCACCAAGGTCCGGACGAATGATCAATAGGGAGAATATCATGATCAAAAAGACAACAGCAGGCTTTGTTGCCGCCGCAGTAATGGCGATGACAGGTCAAGCCGCATCTGCAGACGGCCACGGCGAAATCACCGTCGCGTATTTCCTTGAGTGGCCAATGCCAATGATGGTCGCAAAAGCATCCGGCGCATATGACGAAGCACTGGGCAAAAAAGTAAACTGGGTTTCCTTCGAGACCGGTACAGCGATGTCCGCCGCGATGGCATCCGGTGACGTGCAGATCGCCGTTTCCCAAGGTGTTCCACCTTTCGTTGTTGCAACATCCGGTGGTCAGGACCTTCAGATCGTTGACGTAGCGGTTTCCTACTCCGAGAACGACGGCTGCGTTGTACATGCCGACCTCGAAATCGACAAAGATTCCGCAGGCGAACTGGCTGGCAAGAAAGTTGCCGTGCCACTGGGTACAGCCGCGCACTACGGTTTCCTGCGCACAATGGATCACTTCGGTATCGACCTTGCGACACTGTCCATCGTTGACATGGCGCCACCAGAAGGTGCTGCAGCCCTAAGCCAGAAAGCGGTTGATTTCGCCTGTGGTTACGGCGGTGGTCTGTCGCGCATGAAGGAATACGGCAACGTGATCCTGACCGGCCCCGAGAAGGAAGCACTGGGCATTCTGGTATTCGACGTGACGTCTGTACCTGCGGCATATGCGGCTGAGAACGCCGATGAACTGGCGAAGTTCCTCAAAGTGACTGCGGATGCGAACGCAGCATGGAATTCCAACCCAACCGACGAGATGCTGGCAGTGATTGCCGAGCAAGCCGGTATGGATCTGGAAGCGGCGAAATCCGCGATTGCGACCATGAAGTTCCCATCTGTGGCAGATCAGCTGTCCCAAGGTTGGCTCGGCGGTAACGCTCAGAGCTACATGAAGGGTGTTGCGGACGTGTTCGTAGAAGCCGGTTCCATCGACGGCGCTCTGGACAGCTATGAAGGTGCGGTTAACACCGGTCCTTTGGCCGCTGCCAACGCCATGTAAGACGACAATGGACGGCGTGTCCCGTATGGGGCACGCCGTCTTTCTTTATATGAAGTGAGGCGGGGTGAACCCTGCCCGTGTGCTCAGCCTTATGAGCAAGAAAGCCAGGGACAATGACCGGACTATCCATTGATAAGCTGTCGATGCGTTTTGACTTGCCGGATGGCGGGCATGTGCAGGCGCTGCAAGACGTTTCAATTGACCTCAAAGCAGGCGAATTGCTGAGTGTGCTGGGGCCATCCGGCTGCGGCAAGACCACGTTGTTGAACATTGTCGCCGGATTTCTGGCACCGACGTCCGGCGTGATGACATTGAACGGGCATACGATAAATGGCCCGGACGCTGAACGCGGTATGGTGTTCCAGCAAGGCGCGCTGTTTGAATGGATGTCCGTCCGAGAGAATGTAGGTTTTGGCCCGTCAATGAAGGGCATGCCAAAGAACAACAAAAAAGAGATCGTGGATCACCTGCTTGATGTGGTTGGTTTGCAGGATTTCAAGGAAAAGGCGGTTTATGAACTGTCGGGCGGAATGCAGCAGCGTGTGGCCCTGGCCCGCTGTCTGGCAAATGACCCGGATGTGATTTTGATGGACGAACCTTTGGGTGCGTTGGACGCGTTGACGCGTGAAAAGATGCAGTCGCTGGTTCTGAAGCTGTGGAAAGAGACCGGCAAGACGATCATTCTGATCACCCACTCGGTCGAAGAGGCCTTGTTGCTGGGCGAGCGGCTGATCGTGATGGCCCCGCGCCCCGGTCGTATTCACAAAGAATACCGCCTGCCGTTTGCCGAGTTGGGCGTGAACGCGGACCTGCGCGAAGTGAAAAAACACGCAGAATTCGGCCCCCGTCGTGAGGAAATCCTCAACATGATCTGGGATATGGAAGAAGAGATTATGGGCACCAAGGAGGATGCGGCATGACCGGTATCTTCTTTGTAATCATCTATGTCGGTATTTTTGTAGGTAGCGCGTTCTTGTTTACCAAGGTGCTGGCCAAGGGGATGTCTGATTACACTTCTTTGAAGACAGTAACTTTCGGGGATGAAAGCGCGGTGCGGCCTAACCGTGCGGCTGGCATCATATCAATCTTTACGATTTTCCTGATGTGGGGAATTTTTACCGGATCTTCATTGTTGCCAGGTTTCCTGCATGCACCCGGCCCGTTTATGGGGGACACAACGTTCACCTACACCTCGCAAGTCGAAGGCCAAGCGCCTGATGATGCGACGGTCACGGTTTTGGTGCGCCCGCGCGGCGAGACGGTTGATTTGCCCGAAGTTGACCCCGGCGAAGGGTTTGCCAAAAACGATGTGGTGTCGATTGCGCAGTGGCGTTCCGGTCTGGTCAACGTTGACCGGAACGATGATCTGAACAAGAGCGATGGCGCCAAAGTGATTGCCATTAACGGCCAAAAAATTGCGCCCGGTGAAACCGTGAAAACCGCAGATGGGACAGTGACTTTGTCGGACAAAGGCACGCCGAACTTTGCCCCCGACAAGGGCTGGCAGATGGAACCGCTTTATTTGCCTGCACCCGAAGAAGTGTGGACACGCACGTTGCAGATCGCCTCGGAGGGTTTCCGCAACTTTACGCTGCTTGAGCATTTGGGCTTTTCGTTGTTTCGCGTTGTCGTCGGCTTCTTGCTGGGTGCGATTGTGGGCATTCCGCTGGGCTATGCGATGGGTTTAAGCAATTGGTTCCGTGGTTGGTTTGATCCGATCGTCGAATTCATGCGTCCTGTTCCGCCACTTGCGTTGATCCCGCTTGTGATCATCTGGGCAGGTATCGGCGAAACGGGTAAGATCATTTTGCTGTTCCTCGCGGCGTTATGGATCATGGCGATTGCAGCCCGTTCAGGCGTGTCCGGTGTCAAGATTTCCAAGGTGCACGCAGCCTATTCGCTGGGCGCGTCCAAGGCGCAGATCATGCGCTATGTGATTATTCCCAACAGCTTGCCGGAAATTTTTACCGGCGCACGGGTTGCGATGGGCGTCTGTTGGGGCACTGTTGTTGCTGCCGAACTTGTTGCGGCTGAGCAGGGTGCCGGCATGATGATCATGACCGCGTCCAAGTTCCAGAACACCGATATCGTGATCATGGGTATTATCCTGATCGGTGTGATTGGCTTTGGCATCGACATGCTGATGCGCGCCGCCGAGAAGTTCTTGGTGCCGTGGAAGGGTAAAGGCTGATCCAAACTTTGCTCGGCGAAGCCTTTACGGGCGGAGCCTTGGTGTGAGTTATCTTTCTCGACCTCAGATTACATCTTTGTCGATGCACTGCTTCAAACAATAAAAAACGCCGCGCTTTCCAGCGCGGCGTTTTTCGTTTTGGACGTTATTTCGAAAGCTAAGAATTACTTGCCCTTGTCACGCTTTGGCGTTGTGGCACCGCCTTGTTTGCCGATCTTGTTCGGCGGGGTGAAACGCTTCGATGTATCCCCTGCACGGGTATAGCTTGATTTGCCCGGTGCGGGCGACGTGCCAGTACCTTTTGCCTTTGCGGGCTTGCCCGGTTTTGGCTTGCGCGGGTTGTAGCTGTCGGCGCCTGCTGGGGCCTCTTTCTTCCACACGGCCTTGGCGTGTGGTTTTGCCGACGGCTCGCCGCTGGACTTTGGTTTCGGTGTCGCGCCGGGTTTCATCGGGGTCCGCTCTGTCTTGTGCGACTTGGGCGGACGCGCGCCTTTGGGGCCTTTGGGTTTGTCGAACTTCGGTTTGTCGCCATAGGGTTTGTCACCGCGCGGCTTGTCAAACTTGGGCTTCTCGAACTTTGGTTTGTCCGCATAGGGGACTTCAACCGGAGCATTGCCTGTTGGCGCATCCGCACGCACAGGGCGTGGTTTGCGCGGGGCGGGGGCCGCATCAGGATCATAGTTTGATTTACGCGCGGCAGGCTTGCCAACCGGTTTCGGGCCACGTTTGTTGGGTGCGCTGCGGGGCAAGTCGGGGGCTTTGTCCAGTTGTGTGACAATCGCGCCGTCTTCGGCCTTCATGTCAGGACCAAGCGCGTTGACGAATTTCGGCGCAGAAGAGGCCAGAACCTCAACAAAACTATGGTCTTGTTGCACGCGGATTGCGCCGATGTCGTCTTTTGTCAGGTCGCCAAGGCGGCACAGCATCGGTAGCAGGGTGCGTGGCTCTGCATTTTCATTACGCCCGATGGAGACTGAGAACCAGACCGATGGACCAAACGCGGCGCGCGGTTTGTCGTCGCTGGGCGCGCCGGGAGAAGTGAGATCCTCGGGCGCAGAGGCGCGGGCGCGGTAGAGGTTCACGAATGCAGTGGCGAGTTGTTCTGGCGTGAACTGTTCCACCAGACTGGCGACGAAATCCGCCGCATCCTCCGGGATTGGCGCGGACCATGCATCGTCGCCCAAAAGACGCGCTTCATCAGCGGCGTTCACTTCGGACGCGGTGGGTGCAGGCGCCCAAGTGGCCGACAGTTTGGCCCAACCAAGCAGACGGCTGGCTTTCGTCTTCATCTTGGGTGGTACGATCAGGGCGGACACGCCTTTGCGGCCCGCGCGACCGGTCCGGCCAGAACGGTGCAGCAATGTGTCGGCATTGGTTGGCAGATCGGCGTGAATAACCAGTTCAAGATTGGGCAGGTCGATGCCGCGCGCGGCCACGTCTGTGGCGATACAAACGCGCGCGCGTCCATCGCGCAGCGCTTGCAGGGCGTTGGTGCGCTCTTGCTGGCTGAGTTCACCGGACAGGGCCACAACGGAAAACCCACGGTTGGTGAATTTTGTGGTCAGACGGGTCACGGCGGCGCGGGTGTTGCAGAACACGATGGCGTTTTTCGCCTCGTAGAACCGCAGCACGTTGATGATGGCGGATTCCGTGTCGCGCGGATGCACGTTCAAGGCGCGGTATTCGATGTCGGCGTGTTGCTTGGCCTCGCCCACGGTCGCGATGCGCTGGGCGTCACGCTGGTAGGACTGGGCCAGTTTAGCGATGGCCGCAGGCACAGTCGCAGAAAACATCAAGGTGCGGCGGTCTTCGGGAGCCTCGGACAGGATGAATTCCAGCTCTTCGCGGAAACCAAGATCAAGCATCTCGTCAGCCTCATCCAGCACCACGGCGCGCAAGGACGACAGGTCGATGTTGCCGCGTTTGATGTGGTCGCACAAACGGCCCGGCGTGGCCACGACAACATGCGCGCCCCGGTCCAGCGCGCGGCGTTCGGTGCGCTGGTCCATGCCACCGACGCAAGTTGTGACGATGGCGCCGGCAGGCCCGTAAAGCCAGCTAAGTTCACGCGCGACCTGCATGGCAAGTTCGCGGGTTGGCGCGATAGCCAGCGCTAGGGGAGCAGAGGCGCGGCCGAAATGCGTGTCCTCGCCCAGCAATGTGGGCGCGATAGCAAGGCCAAAGCCTACGGTTTTGCCAGAGCCGGTTTGCGCAGAAACCAGCAGGTCTTTTTCAACCAGTTCGGGGTCTGTGACCGCCTCTTGGACAGCGGTCAGAGTTTCATATCCCTGCTTTTCAAGAGCGGCGGCAAGGGTTGGAATCAGGGGCGTTGAGATCACGGAGGAAGTCCTGTTTTTGGGATGCGCTGCGGGAAAGGGCAGCGGATGGCGCGGTGGCTCGTGCCAAAGCGCGAATTATGTGTTGCGCCGCGCTTACGCCTTTGCAGGCAGAATGTACATGGGGTTGTGTCAGGGCGCTGTTCGGGCAGATTTGTTAAACAAATGGAATTGCTTGGATAACCTGTCTAGGTTCACAACCGGAGGTATAGCATGTCTGACGATTCGACTTTTTCTGCCGCTGTTGCAGATCATGTGCGCAAACATCCCGAGGTGTCCTCCATCGAGGATGTGATCACTTTTCGCTTGCGGCGTCTGGTCGCCATTGGGGAAAAGGCGGGCCAGCAATGGTCAGAGCGGATGTTTGACCTCAAGCTGAATGAATGGCGTCTGTTGGCGCTGATTGTGGCGCATGCACCGGCGCGGGCCAGCGACATGGCGGACCTTCTTTTTATGGACAAAAGCCAGATGAGCCGTGTAATCAAGGCGCTTGAGAGCAAGGATTTTATCAAGAACGCGAATGATCCGAAAGACGGACGTGCGAACGCGTTAAAGCCGACAGGTAAGGGCAAAAAGACTTACGCCAGTGTGATGGTCGAGGTGATGCGCAGCAATGAGCGTGTGTTGGCACCGCTGTCACTGGAAGAGGTGCAAGCGTTTGATGCGATGCTGGAAAAGCTGACGCAACACACGCGCGCATTGCTGGATGCAAGGATTGCCCAAGAGACGTGATTGCCCTTAATACGGGCTTTTGCAGGGCTATGCCTTGGGGTGTCACAGAACTTATCCTTAGAAACGCTGGAAAAAGAGATGCGTCTGATCTATCTTCCAAATAAGAACAAATAGTGAACATATGGAGGAATGAATGCAGTCCGATTCTCCTTTGGGGCAGGTGGTGGCCCTGTCGAAAAAACGTCTTGTCCAAGATGTGCCCAAGCCCGATGGCGGCGAGGCGTTGCTGCGCGATGTGTTGTCTGGCACGCCTTTCGATGCGGCAGTGACGGGCTTTGTGTTGGCGTGTCTGCCCCAGAGCGAAGCGCCGATCCTGTGGGCCAGCGACCGGATGTCCCGCCGCGAGAACGGGCGGCTTTATGGACCTGCATTGCGCGCGATGGGGATCAAAGCGCCGGTGCTGCATGTGGAGGTCAGCAATCCGCGCGACGTGCTGTGGGCAATGGAAGAAGGGGCCGCCTGTGCGGGCCTGTCGGCTGTGGTTGGCGAAATCCATGGCGCGCCCGAAGTGCTGAGTTTCACCGCGACCAAGCGGCTTGCGTTGCGATCAGAAGCGTCAGGCGTGCCGCTGTGGTTGATCCGGTCGGGCGATCCCGGCGCGTTATCGGCGGCGCGCGAACGCTGGCGGGTCTCATCGCTGCCGTCAGACATGCACCCGTGGAACAGCGCTGCGCCGGGTCAGGCGGTATGGGAGGCGGATTTGTTTCGCGCACGCGGGCAGGCACCGGGGGTCTGGGAGGTGCGCTATGAGCCAGACGCCAAGCGGCCCGAGGATCGTTTCCGTCTGCTTTCCCGATCTGGCGATGGACAGGTGGCGCAAGATGACGCGCCAGCAGCGGACGTTGCCGGGCGATGATGTGCCGGTGGTTTTGGCCGCGCAAGGCACACATGGGCCTGTGGTCTATGCGATAAGCGCAGAGGCTGTCAGGCGCGGTGTGTCTGTCGGCGCACGCGTGGTCGATGTGCAGGCGATCCATCCTGATCTGCATGTGGAAAACGCGGATGCAGCGGGGGATGTGGCGCTGCTGGACCGTGTGGCGCTGTGGGCGCGGCGGTGGTGCCCGTGGACGGTGCGTGACGGGGACAACGGTATTTTGATGGATGTCACCGGGGCTGCACATTTGTTCGGTGGAGAGGCAAAAATGTTGCGCGACATTGGCACACGGTTTGCGATGCAGGGCTTGGCGGTACGTCTGGCGCTGGCCCCGACACGGGGCGCTGCACAGATGTTGGCGCGTTTCGGCGGGGGCGGCGTGATTTGCGGGCCGGATGATGTGGAGGTGGCGATTGCACCCTTGCCGGTGGCGGCGCTGCGGATCAATGCGGATACGGACCGGTTGTTGCAACGGTTGGGCCTGAAAACGCTGGGCAAGCTGATGGAGGTGCCGCGCGTGGCGCTGATGCGGCGGTTTGACCGGATGGCGGCAGAGGTCAACCCGCTGGTGTTGCTGGACCGTGCGCTGGGTCGGGCGGGTGATCCGTTGAATGCACCAGAAGAGGTGGCGCAGTGGATGGCGCGCGTGCGGTTGCCTGAGCCGGTGATTGATCCAGTGCCGCATCTGGAAGGGTTGGCAGGCGATCTGTGCCGACAGTTGGCAAAGGCCGAACTGGGCGCGCGGCGGTTGCGGCTGACGATCTACCGTGTGGACGGGGAATGGCGGTCGCGGGATGTGGCGCTGGCGTCTGCGTCGCGCGAAGTGGCGCATCTGATACGGCTGCTTGCGGGCAAGTTAGAGGGAATTGATCCGGGTTTCGGGTTCGATTTGCTGACACTTGAGGCGCGCAGCGTGGAGCCTTTGGCGCTGCATCAGGATCATCTGGACGGGCAGCGTGATGCGGGACGCGATGTGGCGGCTTTGCTGGACCGGCTCTGCGCAAAGCTGGGGCCTGAAAAGGTGACGTGGTCTGCGTGGGTGCAAAGCCATATTCCTGAGCGGGTCGAGACGCGTGTGCCTGCTTCGGCTGGTGTGATTGAGCCACCCCTTGACGTGATGCGCGCACGGCCCTTGCGGCTGCTGGATCCGCCCGAGGAGATTGTGGTGCTTTATGCGGTGCCAGAGGGGCCGCCCGCACGGTTTCGCTGGCGGCGGGTCAGTTATCTGATGACGCGGTTTGAGGGGCCAGAACGTGTGGCACCCGAGTGGTGGCGTGACAAGCCGGGCACGCGGTTGCGGGATTATTACAAGGTTGAGGTTGGTGGAGGGCGTCGGTTCTGGCTGTTCCGCGAGGGCATTCTGGGGGACGGACGCGGCAGTGATCCGCGCTGGTTTTTGCAGGGCATCTATGCCTGAAACCGCACGGCACGCGTCTGCGACGGCGTCCCGACCGCCTTTCCGCAATGCCGAACACTGGCACGGGGCGCGCGTGGCACTGTGGGGCCCGTTGGTGAGGATTGTTCATATGGATCAAGGTGACAGGCACGATGCCGCAACAGGAAGGACATAAACGCCGCACGCTGGAGGAGGATGACCCGTTTCAGTGGCACCCTCCCGCCCCTTTCGTGGAATTGGGAGTGGCGAGCTGTTTTTCGTTCCTGCGGGCGTCCTCGGATGCGGTTGATCTGACGGCGACAGCAAATGCCTTGGGCTACGATGCTGTTGGTGTGGCGGACCGCAACACGTTGGCGGGTGTCGTCAGGATGCATACAGAGGCCAAGACGGCCAAGGTGCGTCCTTTGATCGGATCAAGGCTGGTGTTGATGTGTGGCACCGAAGTGTTGGCCTATCCGCGTGACCGCGATGCTTATGCGCGCTTGTCCACCTTGTTGAGCAAGGGAAAGATGGCGGATGTGCATGGCGGTTGGCAGGCCAAGGGCGAGACGCATCTGACGTTGGAGATGCTAAGCGCATTATGTCAGGGTGTGCAGTTGATTGTGATGCCCCCTGAGCGGCTGGATGTGTTTGAGGCCGGTTTGCCGCGTTTGCTGAACGCGTTGCCAACACTAAGACATATCGGGGCGGCACATTTCTACCGTGGGGATGACGGCGCGCGGATTGCGCGTTTAGACCGGATTGCGCGCGGTGCAGGAATGTCGATTCTGGCGACGAATGACGTTCTTTATCATGCGCCGCAGCGCAGGCCGTTGCAGGATGTGATGACGTGCATCCGCGAGGGTGTGACCGTGGCAGAGGCCGGTTTCCTGCTTGAGCCGAATGCGGAGCGTTACTTGAAATCACCGGCAGAGATGTGCCGATTGTTTGCCGCTTGGCCACATGCAATCCGTGCGACACGTGAGGTGGCGGATGCCTGCGAGTTTTCGTTGGCTGATCTGAGATACGAATATCCGCATGAGATCGAGGCAGAGGGGCGCACGGCGCAGGAAGAGCTGGAGCGGCTGACGTGGGAAGGGGCCGCGTGGCGCTATCCGGGTGGAGTATCAGAGCGGATCAGGGGGATCATTGAAAAGGAGTTTGCGCTGATCCGGCTTAAGGGGATTGCGCGGTATTTCCTGACGATCAACGACATTGTGCGGTTTGCGCGGCAGGACGCCAAGCCGCCGATCCTGTGTCAGGGGCGCGGTTCGGCGGCAAATTCGGCGGTGTGTTTCTGTTTGGGCGTCACAGCGGTGGACCCCGAAGAACATGATGTTCTGTTTGAGCGGTTCCTGTCCGAGGAACGCGATGAGCCACCCGACATTGATGTGGATTTCGAGCATGAGCGGCGCGAGGAGGTTATTCAATACATGTATGAAAAGTACGGCCGTGATCGGGCCGGGCTGTGTGCCACGGTCATTCATTACCGCCCCCGGTCAGCCATTCGGGAGGTCGGCAAGGCGATGGGCTTGTCAGAGGATGTGACAAGCAAACTGGCAGGCACTGTCTGGGGCAGTTTCGAGGGCAAGATTGGTGACGAACGCGTCAAGGACGCAGGGATGGATTTGACCGACCCGTATTTGCGCAAGGTGATCACGCTCGCGCGGCAGATGACCGGGATGCCGCGGCACCTGTCGCAGCATGTGGGGGGCTTTATTCTGACCGAGCGGCCCTTGACCGAGATGGTACCGATCGGGAACGGGGCGATGCCGGAGCGGTCTTTTATCGAGTGGGATAAGGACGACATTGATGCGCTGGGGATTTTCAAGGTCGATATTCTGGCCTTGGGAATGCTGACCTGTATTGCCAAATGTTTCGATCTGCTGCGTGCACACGAGGGGGTGGATCATGATTTGGCAAGCGTGCCGTCCGAAGACCCCGACACCTACGACATGCTTTGTGCAGGCGACAGTCTGGGCGTGTTTCAGGTCGAAAGTCGGGCGCAGATGGCGATGTTGCCCAAGCTGCGGCCGCGTACGTTTTATGATCTGGTGATAGAGGTGGCGATTGTGCGACCTGGACCTATTCAGGGGGATATGGTGCATCCGTTTTTGCGCCGCCGTCAGGGGATCGAAGGGGTGTCCTATCCCGCACCGGGGCCGCAGTATCCGCAGGATGAATTGCTCAAGATTTTGGGGCGGACTTTGGGCGTGCCGATCTTTCAGGAGCAGGCGATGAAGATCGCGATTGATGCGGCACAGTTTACGCCCAAAGAAGCCAATGAATTGCGCAAGGCGATGGCGACATTCCGGTCGCGCGGCACGATTGAGACATTGCAGAACAAGATGGTCGGGCAAATGGTTGGCCGCGGGTATGACGAAGATTTCGCACGACGGTGTTTTGATCAGATCAAAGGGTTCGGAGATTACGGGTTCCCCGAATCTCACGCTGCGAGTTTTGCCAAGCTGGTTTACGTGTCGTCGTGGATGAAGTGTCATTATCCGGCGGCCTTTGCCTGTGCGTTGCTTAACAGCCAGCCGATGGGATTTTATGCGCCTGCACAGATTGTGCGGGATGCGCGCGAGCATGGGGTGGAAGTGCGGGGCGTGGATGTGGATTTTTCAGATTGGGATTGCACGTTGGAGCCTTGTGGCAAGGCGTTCGCTCTTCGGCTTGGGATGCGGCAGGTTGACGGGATGCGCGCGGAGGCAGCGCACCGCATTATTGAAGCCAGAGACACACCGTTTGAGGATGTGGCGGATTTGAAAGCGCGGGCGAAGCTGGATCGTGGCACGGTCCGGCGCCTGGCTGCGGCGGATGCGATGCGCAACATGGGGATCGACCGGCGCCAAGCGTTGTGGCAGGCGCAGGGGCTGAAAGATGCGCCGGCTTTGCCGATTTTTGACCATGTTGATGCTGTTGATGAGGGCAAGGAGCCGGTTGTGGGCTTGCCAGTGATGCCGCAGGCCGAACATGTGGTGGCGGATTATCAAACGTTGCGGTTGTCGCTCAAGGCGCATCCGATGCACTTTTTTCGGCAAAGTCTGCACAAAAAGGGGTTCACGTGCACAGATCAATTGCCGGGGATGCGGCACGGGGCAGCTGTGTCATTGGCGGGATTGGTGTTGGTGCGGCAGAAACCCGGTTCGGCAAAAGGCGTATGTTTTATCACGATAGAGGACGAGGCGGGGGTTGCGAACCTTGTGATCTGGCCCAAACTGTTCGAGACGTTCCGGACGGTCATCATGTCGGCAAGGTTGTTGGTGGTGCATGGGCGCGTGCAAAGTGACGGGCGTGTGATCCATGTGGTGGCGGATCGTTTGGAGAACCGGACGGACCGCTTGGACATCTTGGGGGATGAAAAGGTGCCCCAAACCACGGTGCGGGGCGACCATCCGACACATCCCATCCCGGGGCAAGTTGGCGGGCGCAGGCATCCGCGTGATGTGCGTGTGATCCCGAAGTCGCGGGATTTTCATTAGCGGTGGGTTTGTCTGGCTGTTAGGGAAAAGGGGCGGGCAAGCCCGCATTCGATCTATCTGCTGATGAGGGACTTTGTCCCTCAAACTCCCTAAGTATTTAGGGCCAAAAAGAAAGAAGCCTCATGTTGAGTGTTGTGCCCTATACCCGCGATCTGGTGTTTATTGGCGGGGGTCATGCGCATGCTTTGGTGTTGAAGGCTTGGGGCATGAAGCCGCTGCCGGGGGTCAGGATTACAGTGATCAATCCGGGGCCCACCGCGCCTTATACGGGCATGTTGCCGGGGCATGTGGCGGGGCATTACGGGCGCGATGAACTGGAGATTGATCTGGTGCGGCTGTGTCGCCATGCGGGCGCGCGGTTGATCTTGGATAGGGCGGTTGATGTGGACCGGGTGCGCCGCGAGGTGGTTTTGGCGGGGCGTGGGCCGGTGGCCTATGATGTGGCGTCGATTGATGTCGGTATCACGGCGCAAATGGATCTGCCGGGGTTTGCCGAGCACGGTGTCGGTGCCAAACCTCTGGATGTTTACGCGGCCAAGTGGCGGGCGTTTTTGGAACAGGCGAGGGTGGGTAAAATTGCGCCCGAGGTTGTGGTCATTGGTGGTGGTGTTGCCGGGTGTGAATTGGCAATGGCGATGGCGTTTGCGTTGCGGCAGGCGGGGGTTACGCCAACGGTTTCAGTGATTGAGGCCGGACCGCAGATTTCCGGTATGGGCGACCGGGCGAGGGCCAGAGTTTCGGCGGCGATGGTGGAGTTGGGTGTTCAGGTGCACGTCGGTGCACATGTCGCGCGTGTCGAAGAGGCTATTGTTGTGTTGGAAAGTGGCGCGGTCGTGCCTGCGCAAATTTGTGTAGGGGCGGCAGGTGCATTTCCGCATGACTGGGTTTCGCAGACCGATTTACCCCTGAATGACGGATTTGTTGAGGTCGACCCACAGCTGCGTGTTCAGGGGGACGAGGCGCTGTTTGCGGTAGGCGATTGTGCGCATATGGGGTTTGCGCCACGACCCAAAGCAGGTGTGTTTGCGGTGCGCGCGGCCCCTGTTCTACATGACAATTTGCGCGCTGTGTTGACCGGTGGGCGGTTGCGACCGTTCAAGCCGCAGAAGGATTATCTGAAACTGATCTCATTGGGCGGCAAGGACGCCATGGCGGAAAAGTTCGGGGTGACTTTTGCCGGGCCAGTGTTGTGGCGCTGGAAGGACCGGATTGACCGCAGTTTTATGGAAAAGTTGAGCGATTTTCCAGTGATGACGTCACCTGCCATTAAAGGGGAGGTTGCCGCAGGTGTTGCGGATATGCTGGCCGAAAAGCCTTTGTGTGGTGGGTGTGGCGCCAAGGTGGGTGGCGATGTGCTGTCGGATGTGTTGGCGCAATTGAACGTATCTGGAAACGAAGTTTTAACAGGTCCGGGCGATGATGCCGCAGTGATCCGCCAGCCCGGTGGCGGGTTTCAGGTGCTGAGCACGGATCATTTGCGCAGCATGGTTGAGGACCCTGTCATGATGATACGGATCGCGGCGGTGCATGCCTTGGGCGATATTTGGGCGATGGGGGCAAAGCCGCAGGTGGCGTTGGCCAGTTTGGTGTTGCCGCAGATGTCGCCAGAGCTGCAGGCACGAACCTTGGCGGAAATCACGGCGGCAACGCGTGAGGTAATGGAAGAGGCGCGCGCGCAACTGGTTGGGGGGCATACCACAATGGGCGCGGAACTGACGATTGGGTTCACCGTAACCGGCACGCGGGATGTGATGCCGATTACCGTTGCGGGCGCGCAGGTGGGCGATGTTTTGGTGCTGACGCGGGCGATCGGGTCGGGCATTATACTGGCGGCGGACATGCAAGGCAGGGCGAAGGGGCGCGATGTGGCGGCGATGCTGGATGTGATGCAGCAAGGCCAGCGGGCGCAGGCCGAAATTTTGCATGGCGCGCATGCGATGACGGATGTGACGGGCTTTGGACTGGCGGGGCATGCGGCGGCGATTGCGCGGGCGTCGGGCGTCGATGTGGTGCTATGGCAGGACCAAATACCGGTCTATGCAGGCGCGCGGACGTTGTCAGAGGCAGGCGTCGCGTCGACATTGATGCCGGCCAACCGGCGGAACGCACCCGTTGAGGGGTTGGATGATCCCTTGCTTTTTGACCCGCAGACAGCCGGTGGACTACTGGCGGCATTGCCCAAGAAAGCGGCGGAGAAAGCTGTTCAAGCTTTGAATGCCGCAGGGCTAACAGGTGTGATTATCGGTGAAGTTTTGCAAGGAACGGGGCATGTGACGCTTAAGTAATGTCGGCTGCGATTATGGCTGCGGTTGCGGCCAATGTGGCGTCATCGAGATTGGGCAGGTCAAAGTGTCTCTGCGGCTTTGGTGCATCTGCAGCCGATTTGGCATAGCGCGGATCGTAATGTGCCGAGATGAGGCCAGACGCCAAACTGTGCCAGTCAGCGGTTCCTGCCATTGCGTGCCATGCCTCAATCACCTCGCGGGCGTGGTAGGGACGCAGGTGGTCGATTTGTGATGTAAGCGTTTCAGCGTCAGTGGTCAGATCGGCGTAGGCGCGACACAGGAAGGTGGCGCGTTCGGAAAGGGGTGCCGAGATGGCGATGCGGGGCGCAGTTTGCATTTTTGCCCAGACTGATGGCGGGATCATGCGCTCGCCGATCTTGCTGCTTTCGGCCTCCACGAATGTGATGCGTGTCGGGTCGAGATTGCCAAGTGCTTCGGCGAGCAGGGTTTCGAACATCTTTTGTGCAGGCTGACCGTCAGCCGTCGCCCCAAAAAGCGAGCCGCGATGACCTGCGAGCCCTTCAAGGTCGAGGATTTGTGCGCCTGCGTTGGACAAGTGGTGAAGCATGGCGGTTTTCGCAGTGCCAGTGCCACCTTCGATCAGCATGATACGATGCGTCAGCGGGGTGTCATATAGGGTTGAGACGACCAGCCGACGATAGCTTTGGTAGCCGCCTTTCAGGATTTCAACACGCCAACCGACCTGGTTAAGGATCGTGGCAAAGGCCCCGGAACGTTGACCGCCGCGCCAGCAATAGACAAGCGCCTGCCAATCGCCGCCATGATCTGCCAGCGGCCCTTGCAGGTGGGTCGCCGTGTTTTGCGCGACAAGTGCGCCGCCTATTTTGCGTGCCTTGAAGGCGCTGTCTTGGACATAGATTGTACCGACTTCAGCGCGCTGTGCATCCGACAGCACGGGCAGGTTGATGGCCCCCGGCACGTGATCCTCGGAGAATTCCGACGGGGACCGGACGTCAATGATCGTATCGGCAGGCAGATGGCGCAGATCGACCAATGATGTAAGAATGCGAGGGGTCATGGGGTGCCTTTTGGCCAGTTGAGCTGTGTTTAACGGCTATTGAGGCAGGGTCCAGTGGTGGTTTGCCGCAATAGCCGGCCGAAGGGGCCTAAACCGCGGGTGGCGACCCTTGACTTTGCCCCCCAAGGTCGGTGTACCTGCGCCAGTAATTTTGCCCACCGAAAGGGACCCGTCATGCACGCTTACCGCAGTCATACTTGCGCAGATTTGAACAAAGACAATACCGGCGACAGCGTTCGGCTGTCGGGTTGGGTGCACCGTGTGCGCGACCATGGCGGTCTGTTGTTCATCGACTTGCGTGACCATTACGGCATGACGCAGGTGATTTGTGACCCTGACAGCCCTGCGTTTGCAGACGTGGAAAAGGTGCGGTCCGAATGGTGTATCCGCGTTGATGGCACGGTCAAGGCGCGCGACGAGAGCCTTGTGAACACCAAGCTGCCAACAGGCGAGATCGAAGTGTTTGTGCACGACATCGAAGTGCTGGGCCATGCGGCCGAACTGCCGTTGATGGTGTTTGGCGAACAGGAATACCCCGAGGAAACGCGTCTGCGGTATCGTTATCTGGATCTGCGTCGCGAGAAGATGCAGCGCAACATGATCATGCGATCCGATGTGGTGTCGTCGATCCGCAAGCGCATGTGGGATCAGAAGTTCAAGGAATTCCAGACGCCGATCATTACGGCGTCCTCGCCTGAGGGTGCGCGCGACTTTCTGGTGCCATCCCGTCTGCACCCCGGTAAATTCTATGCGTTGCCGCAGGCGCCACAGCAGTTCAAGCAGCTGTTGATGGTGTCCGGCTTTGACAAGTATTTCCAGATCGCGCCCTGTTTCCGCGACGAAGACCCGCGTGCGGACCGGTCGCCCACCGACTTCTACCAGCTTGACCTCGAGATGTCGTTTGTCACGCAGCAGGACGTATTCGACACGATCCAGCCGGTGATCGGCGGAATTTTCGAAGAGTTCGGCGGCGGTCGCAAAGTGGACGAGACGTGGGAACAGATTTCCTACAAGGACGCCGCATTGTGGTACGGGTCGGACAAGCCCGACCTGCGCAACCCGATCAAGATGCAGGTTGTATCAGAGCATTTTGCGGGTTCTGGCTTTGCGATCTTCGCCAAGCTGCTTGAGCAGGAAGGCACCGAAGTGCGTGCCATTCCCGCGCCCACCGGCGGCAGCCGCAAGTTCTGTGACCGGATGAACGCGTTTGCGCAAAAAGAAGGGCTGCCCGGCATGGGCTATATCTTCTGGCGTGAAAAGACAGCGGATGCCGTTGCTCAGGAACTGGGCATCACTGTGAAAGAAGCACAAGCCAAGCTGAAATCTGGCGAAGTCGAGGGCGGCATGGAAGCGGCTGGACCGCTGGCCAAGAACATCGGACCAGAGCGGACAGAAGCCATTCGGCAGCAATTGGGTCTGACGGTCGGTGATGCGGCGTTCTTCTTGGGCGGCAAGCCGAAGGCGTTTGAAGGCGTCGCCGGTCGCGCGCGCAATGTCATTGGTGAAGAACTGAAGCTGATTGACCTGAACCGCTTTGCCTTTGCGTGGATCGTGGATTTCCCGATCTATGAAAAAGACGAAGTGACAGGCAAGATTGACTTTGAGCACAACCCGTTTTCGATGCCACAGGGCGGCATGGAAGCGCTGCAAGGCGATCCGCTCAAGGTGCTGGGATACCAGTATGATCTGGCGTGCAACGGGTATGAGCTGGTGTCTGGTGCGATCCGGAACCACAAGCCCGAGATCATGTTCAAGGCGTTTGAAATTGCGGGCTACGGCAAAGACGAAGTCGAAAAGCGGTTCGGCGGTATGGTCAATGCGTTCCAATACGGCGCGCCACCCCACGGTGGATGTGCGGCCGGGATCGACCGGATTGTGATGTTGTTGGCCGACGAGGCGAACATCCGCGAAGTGATCCTGTTCCCGATGAACCAGCGCGCCGAAGACCTGATGATGAATGCGCCCAGTGATCCGACCCCGGACCAGCTGATGGAATTGGGGTTGCGGGTTATTCCACAGGAATGATCTTCGCGCCCAAATACTGAAATCAAAAGCCCTGCTCGCAAGATCAGGGCTTTTTTTATTGTGCAATATCATCGCGTAGAGGTGATATTTCGTGGCGGAAGGGTTACATACCAAGATAACCTCGGAGTGTTTGATTGAGTTTTTCGCCCACCTTAGCAGAGCGCCGTTTTGGCTTTGGCCTATCGCCGCAGATCCCCGCGCCGCAAAGTGTGGATGCCATGTTGCGTGGCGTTGCGGGCGTGGATCAGATGCTAGCCGATCATCCATTGCCCAGCTTTCGCGATTTGCAGGACAAACTGGTACTGCGTCGCCGGTTTCGCGGGTTTGCCCGCAAGAACCCCGACACGGATGAGGGCAAGGCAGCAGACAAGAAGCAGCAGGAAATCTATCGCACTGCGCGGGACGATTGGACACGCGGGTTTGTGCAGATACAGGCGCGCCGCATACAGACGCCTCATGCATTCCGCGAACGGCTGGTGGCGTTCTGGGCCGATCATTTTACGGTTGTCGGCAAGGGTGGCATGTTGCGGTTCGCTGGTGCGGCCTATGCGGACGAGGCCGTGAGGCCGCACATCAACGGGCGTTTTGCCGATTTGTTGCGGGCCTGTGTGATGCACCCCCTGATGCTGGAATATCTGGATCAGAACCGATCTGCTGGGCCGGGCAGCATCATTGTGCGGCGCAGGCCAAGATGGCAGGGGTTGAACGAAAATCTTGCCCGCGAAGTCTTGGAATTGCACACTTTGGGTGTTGATGGACCCTATAGTCAGACCGATGTGCGCGAGTTGGCAGAGCTGTTTACCGGCATGTCGCGCGCTGACGATTATGGTTTCGTGTTCCGGCGCAATCTGGCGGAACCGGGGGCAGAGACGGTGCTGGGCAAGACTTATGGTCAAGGGGCCAGCCTGCAACATATCGAAACGGCGTTGGACGATCTGGCGCGCCATCCCGCAACGGCGGCACATATCGCGCGCAAATTGGCGGTGCATTTTGTCGGGGACGTCCCATCCGAGGATCTGGTTGCGCATGTCAGACAAGCGTACGCGCAAAGTGATGGTGATTTGATGCAATGTTATGCGGCATTGCTGGAACACCCCGACGCATGGGTGACGCCCGCGAAAAATATCCGCCCGCCACAGGAATTCATGAGCGCTGCCCTTCGCGCCTTTGGTCCGCCACAGCAGGCGTTATCACAGATGGAACCGCGCGATATCGGGCAGGTATTTCACGGACCATTGCGTGTCATGGGCCAGCCTTGGGAAAACCCCGCAGGGCCGGATGGCTGGGCCGAAAATGATGCGGCATGGGTGACGCCGCAAGGAATCGCGGCGCGGTTGGAATGGGCGGTGTATGCGCCGGGCAAGTTTCTGGATGCGTTGCCGGACCCGGTTGAATTCGCGCAAGCTGCCCTTGGTGATGGTGTGACCGCAGACCTTCTTTTTGCGGTGAATGCGGCAGAAACCCGCGAGGTCGCGCTGGGTCTTGTGCTGGTGTCACCCGCGTTTCAGCGCAGATAGGGGCAGATCATGAACCAACTTTCACGGCGGGATATCCTGTTGCGGGCCAGTGCGCTGGGGTGTTCGCTGGCGGCCAGCCCCCTGGTGACGCCGCTGGCCTTTGCCAAAGCGCCATGGGATACGCGGCTGATCGTGATTATTCTGCGCGGTGGCATGGACGGGTTGGATGTTGTGCGGCCTATGGGCGATCCTGCGTTCGCCGCCCTGCGCCCCGGTCTACAAGACGGCGATCCCGCGCATGATCTGGACGGCTACTTTGCATTGCACCCCGCATTGGGTGATCTGGTTCCACTGTGGGACAAGGGGGAGTTGGGCTTTGTGCATGCTGTTTCAACGCCTTACCGGGATAAACGCAGCCACTTTGACGGGCAGGACCTGCTGGAGGCCGGAACTGCGGCGCTAAGTGGCGGGGTGCGCGATGGCTGGTTGAACCGCATGTTGCAAGAGGTGCCGGGGCTGGAGGCGGATACCGCTTATGCTATTGGCACGGGTGATCTGCGTGTGTTGGAAGGTGCTGCGCCTGTCGCAAATTGGGCGCCAGAGGCGAACTTGCGGATCAGCCCGGCGGCACTGCGGTTGGCAAGTCTGGTGATGGAACCGGACGCGCCGATGCATGCCGCATTGGCAGAAGCCGAGATATTGTCGCAAACCGCCGATGCATCCGTTCGTGGCGGGCGGGCACACCAGCAGATTGCGCGTTTCGCCGCAGAGCGGTTGCGCGAGGATACGCGCGTGGCGGCGTTTTCGCTGAACGGATGGGACACGCACCGCGCGCAGGCCCGAAATCTTGGCCGCAGTTTAACGACGTTGTCCGAGACAGTGAAGCTATTGCGCGACGGTCTGGGCGCGTCAGTATGGGACAAGACCGCGCTGGTGGCGATGACCGAATTCGGGCGCACGGCGCGTGAAAACGGCACGGGCGGAACGGATCACGGCACGGGTGGTTTGATGATGCTGGCCGGTGGTGCGATCAACGGGGGGCAGGTCTTTGGCCGCTGGCCCGGGGTTGCGGAAAACGCGCTTTATCAGGGGCGGGATCTGATGCCGACCGCCGATGTGCGGGCAGGCGCAGCCGAGGTGATGCGCGCCATTACAGGCGTAAGCCAAACGGCGCTGGAGACAAAGATTTTTCCGGGATTGCAGATGGGCGCGCCACTCGGCTTGATGCGTTAACCGTTCAGGCTGATGCGGCTGACGAGACTTGCTACCAATCCCTGCTCGCCGGCCTGAATTGACGCGATGACAACGATCAAGAGGCCAATGGCGGTAGCCGTCGGAATGATCCAGTCTACGCGCGCGGCGATTCGGCGCTTTTGCAGCGGTTTTCTGTCCATCCTACGCCCTTCGCTCTTGCAGGTCGCCCCACCTGATCCTTGTGTGGAAATATGGCAAATCTGGGCAGGGGATGGGTCTGTTTAAGGGCAATCAGCGGCAGGCGGGCCGTTTTTCAGCACTTGGCGTTCGGCAATGTTCCGCCTAACGTAAAGATATGACAGCAATATCAAATCCCGCCCGTCCCCGTGGCACTCCTGTTGCCAATTGGAGTGCGCCGCCCGCACCGCAAGGTGAGGTTCTGAAAGGACGCTATGCTGAGCTTGCGCCGCTGTCCGCAGAAACCCATGCGGCGCTGCTGTACCAGTCTTACGCCGGGCATGATGCGGTATGGGATTACATGCCATACGGGCCTTTTTCATCGGCTTCGCAGTATCACAGATGGGTGCGCGATCATGCGGGCAAGCCTGACCCGTTTTTCTATGCGATCCGCAATCTGGAAACTGGGCATTGGGAAGGTGTGGCAAGCTATCTGCGCGTGACGCCGCAAGCCGGATCAATAGAAGTGGGCCACATCAGCATGTCGCCCGCCCTACAGCAGACCCGCGCCGCGACAGAGGCGATGTTTTTGATGATGCGCTGGGCGTTTGATGCAGGTTACCGGCGGTATGAATGGAAATGCGACGCGATGAATGCGCCGTCGCGCCGTGCTGCGCAAAGGCTGGGGTTCAGCTATGAGGGTGTTTTCCGTCAGGCGGCGGTCGTCAAAGGGCACAACCGGGATACCGCATGGTTCGCCGCGATTGACAGTGAATGGTCATCCTTGCGTGCCGCGTTCGAGGCATGGCTGGCGCCCAGCAATTTCGATGCGTCAGGCCGCCAGATCGAACGCCTTGGTGATCTGACGGGATTGGTCCGCGCAGCCTCTGATCCGACGCTCTAGGCGCTTAGATCGCGATCTTTTGGGCAAGACGCTGTTGGATCATACCGGCAAGGGTCGCAGTTTCAGACGCAGCAGGTTGGCCAAGCGCGCGTTTTTTTGCAAGCTCTACAGCGGCTTTCTCAAGACCGGGATCATCCGCTGAACGTGCAACGCCCGTCAGAAACTGTGCGACATAATCCAGAGTGTAATTGTCTTCGGATTCGTCAAGGACATCTGCAATATGAGCGATGTCATCACGATATGCGATCCGGTCGGGATGGATAATAGTCTCATCCAGCATGCGCGGTCCCTTGGGCCTGCGCCCTTCGGGTAGCAACGCCAGGACGTTGGTTTGGAAGGTCGCAAGCGACAGAATCGGTTTCGGAATGAAGCCGTCAGCGCCCGCTGTAATCGCATCGGCGGCCAGATGATCATCCGCCGACATCCCCATAATCACCTCGACCCGCGGCAGTGTTGCGGACAATTCTGCAATTAAATCAAGGCCACTGCCATCGGGCAACCCCAGATCAATCATGACGACAGCAGGCCGGTAGACGCGCAAATGGCGGCGGGCAGAACGCAGGCAATCGGCCCGTCTGATCCGCGCACCGGAGCGTAGGCACAAAAGGCGGATCGCCTCACAGGCGAAACGGCTGTCTTCGACAACCAGGACAGTCAGGCCCAAAAGGGGCCGGGCGGCTGTGGGCGCGGGGATATGCGCCACAAGGGGATCATTCGTATCCATGTCGGCTCCAATTCAAAGTCATGAATCAAGATACGCATGGGATGGATAACGGGGGGTTAACGTGCCGCATTGCTCTTGAGGTATCTTACCGCCATAAGCCTCGAAAAGTGATATGGAGAAATCAAGATGATTGGCCGTTTGAACCATCTAGCCATTGCAGTGCCTGATTTGGAGGCCGCAGCAGACCAGTACCGCAACGCGCTGGGTGCCAATGTCGGTGCGCCGCAAGATGAGCCGGATCATGGCGTGACGGTGATTTTCATCGAGCTGCCGAATACCAAGATCGAGCTGCTCTATCCCTTGGGCGAAAACAGCCCTATTCAGGGGTTCCTGGACAAAAACCCGGCAGGCGGCATTCACCACATTTGCTATGAAGTTGATGACATCATCGCGGCTCGTGACCACCTGAAATCCACGGGCGCGCGCGTATTGGGCACCGGCGAGCCAAAGATCGGCGCGCACGGCAAGCCGGTGATTTTCCTGCACCCCAAGGATTTCAACGGCGCGCTTGTTGAATTGGAGCAGGTGTAACTATGGGCCCGGTATCTGGTTTAGTTCTGTATGCGGTTATCTGGTCGATGGTATTCCTGATCGCGCTGCCGATCCGCGTGCAGACGCAAGGTGATCTGAACGACATCGTGCCGGGCACCCACGCAGGATCGCCCGAGCATCATCACCTCAAGAAAAAGGCGTGGTGGACGACCGCGATTGCGCTGGTGATATGGGCCATTACGGCAACGATCATCCTGTCAGGGTGGATCACCGTGGACGATGTGGAGAGCTGGTTCCGTGCTGGCGCCTGGTCAGGGCGTGATACAGATGGGTAAAGGTTGCCGCCCCTAGAATCGGAACCAACAGGTTCAGCAGAGGGACGGACAACGGGATCGCCATCAGGGTTCCTGCAGCCCAGATGATAGCGCGGTACTGACGGCGCAGATCGCTTGCGGTGCGCCGGTCCACCCAGCGCATGGCGACCATCGTAAAATATTCCCGTCCCAGCAAGAAGCCGTTGACTGCCCAAAAGATAAGCGGCGCGGCAGGTGGGAAGAAAAGATAAAGCACGATTGCGGCGAGGTTCACCACGACCAGCAGGCCGAAAAAATTAACCGTATCGCGCAGCGCGTCGCCAAAAGACACAGAGCCTGTGCGCGGCAAGTCGAGGTAGTGCCTGGCCTCAACAGCGTCGGCAACTTCGTCCAGAAACAGTGACGTGATGGCGGACGCGACGGGGATCATCAGAAACGTCGACATGAACAGCAACAGGAACGCCGCCCCCCATGAGAAAAGATCGTTGAGCCATCTGACCTCGCCCAATATGGGCAGCCAAGCCTCTTCGGGTGTGACTTGATTGATCAGCCAAACGGCTCCGGCGGTGATCCCGATCAGCAGGGCAAGGGTAAGGCCGATGCCCAGCAAAAATACCCGGCGAAATCGCGGATCGCTTAGCTGTCCCAAAGCCAGCGCAAATGAGCGAAAGATCAGGCCTAGAGCCATGTTGTGATGCTTTCCAGATCAGGGCGGGGGCGTTCGGGCGGTGCCGCGGTTTCAGTGCCGATGTGGATCAGGCCTGCGATACGTTCGTGATCCTGTAAGGCCAGTCCGTCCGCCATAAAACCCCGGTCATGCGAGGGCCAACCGCTGAGCCAATTTGCGCCCCAACCGGCCGCAAGGGCGGCGTTCAGCAGCGCCAGACAAACGGCACCGGCAGAATAGGTTTGTTCCAACGCGGGTATTTTATCAGACATTTTGTGCACTTCGATAACGATCACAGCAAGGCCCCCTTGATCGAACTGGCTGCGCCCTTTGGCAATTTGTTCTGCTTCCAAACCAAGGGCCGCGCCCCGCGTTTCGACCACTTCTGCCAACTGTGCCATGGCGGTCTGCTCAACCACGATAAACCGCCATGGTTCAAGCTTGCCATGATCGGGTGTGCGGGCTGCTGCGGTCAGAAGCGGCATCAGTTCATCGCGGCTGGGCACCGGGCCGGTCAGCGTTTTGGCAGGGCGCGAACGGCGCGTCAGCAGAAAGTCGAGAGCGGCAGGATTGGGTGTCGGCATGCGGAAACCTTATAGCGAAAGTTGGGTGGCCATGTCGTCAATCGACTGGCGCAGGAAGGCGTCAAATGCAGGCGCGGGTTGGCGGTATTGAAAAGCACTCAAGAGCGGATCGGGTGCCGTTATTGCACTGCCCGCAAGCGTGGCGATGACGGCATGCCCGCAGAAAGGCACATAGGTTTCAGAGTATCCACCCTCGTGCACCAGCACCAGTTTACCGTCACATAAGGTCGTAGCGGTGTCCATGATGGCTTGGGTCATCTCGGCAAAGGTCTGCGAGGTGCATTGCATTCGTGCCAAAGGGTCGGTCATGCCTGCGTCATAGCCACAGGCGACGACGATCAGATCGGGTTTGAAATCCGTCAGTGCCGGGATTACGACCCTGTTGAGGGCGTGCATATAGGCGGTGTGGCCGCAGCCCGCGTGTAGGGGCAAGTTGATGTTGTATCCCTCGCCCTTGCCTGCGCCGCGATCGGTCAGCGCGCCCGTGGTCGCGGGATAATTGCCCTGCTGGTGCAGCGAGATCGTCAGCACATCATCACGATCATAAAACACCGCTTCGGTGCCGTTGCCATGATGCACGTCCCAGTCCAGCACGGCGACACGTTTGGCGGTGCCTTTTGCCAACGCGGCCTCGATCCCGATGGCGATATTGGCCATCAGACAGAACCCCTGCGGCCCGTCCGGTGTGCAATGATGCCCCGGCGGGCGGCTGAGCGCGTAGGCGTTTTGCAGCGCGCCTGTGGCGACCGCTTCAATGGCAGCAAGGGTCAGCCCGGCGGAAAGAGCCGCGATTTCATAGCCACCTTTGGCGAAAGGGGCGTGGTGCCCAATCTCGCCACCGCCTGCGTCTGACAGTGCTTTGAAGGCATCAAGGTAGTGGGCGGGATGGACGCGCAGCAGATCGTCGCGTGTGGCGGGCGGGGCGCTGCGCAGGTCAAGCGCGCGGCTGAGGCCTGTGACGTCCATCAGGCTTTTCAGGCGGCGCTTTGTCTCGGGGCTTTCCGGCAGGCCACCTGCAGCCAGCGGCTGGACAAGGCCACCGATGGGCATGGTCGAGGCATAGTTGCCACCCGCGTGCCAAAAGCACATTTCATCCCAGAAAAATCCGGTCGTCATGATAGTCGCCCCTTTTTTCACTGCGTTGAAATTGGCGCAGTGTCAGGGGATTGTCCATGGTCTGCTGTGATGGTGCTTAGCTGACCATGCCGACGATATCATAGGTCTTCTTGAGGATTGGCGCTGTGATCTCGCGGGCCTGCAGCGCCCCTTTGGCAAGGATGCGGTCAATCTCTGCAGGGTCGCTCATCAGGCGCGCCATCTCTGATGAGATCGGCGCCAGCTTTGCAACGGCCAGTTCTGCGAGCTGCGGTTTGAACGTGCCAAACTGCTGGCCACCCACGTCGGCCAGAACTTGGTCAACGGTTTGTTCATTCAAGGCGGCATAGATGTTAACCAGATTGCGCGCCTCAGGGCGGTTCTCAAGACCAGCGGCCTCTGACGGGAGGGCGTCAGGGTCTGTTTTGGCCTTGCGAATTTTCTTGGCGATGGTGTCCGCATCATCGGTCATATTAATGCGGGAGGCGTCGGAAGGATCGGATTTCGACATCTTTTTCGACCCATCGCGCAGGGACATGACGCGGGTTGCGGCCCCTTCGATCACAGGTTCCGTGATCGGAAAGAAATCAACGCCGTAGTCGTGGTTGAACTTGGCCGCGATGTCGCGGGTCAGTTCAAGGTGTTGTTTCTGGTCTTCGCCCACGGGCACATGGGTGGCGTGGTAGACAAGGATGTCTGCGGCCATCAGCGCAGGGTAGCCGAAAAGGCCGAGAGATACCTTTTCGGTGTTCTTGCCTGCTTTGTCCTTGAACTGGGTCATGCGGCCCATCCAGCCCATGCGGGCGACACAGTTGAAAATCCAGCCCAGTTGCGCATGTTCAGGCACTTGGGACTGGTTGATCAGGATGGATTTGTCAGGTGAAATGCCGGAGGCAATAAAACCGGCGGCCAGTTCACGTGTGTTGTGGCGCAGATCGGCAGGGTCCTGCCAGACGGTGATCGCGTGCAGGTCCACCATGCAATAAACAGTCTCGAAGTCCTCATCTTGCATTGAGACAAAGCGTTTGATCGCGCCCAGATAATTGCCCAAGGTCAGACCGCCCGAGGGTTGAATACCGGAAAAGACGCGCGGAGTGAACTTTGAGGCGGGAGCAGTATCGGACATGGGGGCGGACCTTATGGGGCTGGCACTGAGGTTGCGCTGGGCTTAATGACGACACGTACCCCCGTCAAGGAGCGCCACCCATGCAAGATCCAAATCTGGAACCTCCGATGAACCCTTTGCCGCCTATGGTGTGGCTGGTGTTTCTTGCCATTGCGGGCGTTGAGGCAGGATTGTCTTTGGGTGAGGCCGGGATGATCGGCGGCCCGGGCGCGATTGGCTGGCGGCTGGGATTTGTGCGGGATTACGGGTTTTCGGGACAGATTTTTGATTGGATGGTCGCGAACGGGCAGTGGCCGATGGCGGAACTGCGCAGGGTGGTGACCTATCCGTTTGTCCATCTGGGGTTCACGCATGCGCTGTTTGCGATGGTTTTGCTGTTGGCGCTGGGCAAGTTGGTGGCCGAAGGCATGGGACAGCTGGTATTTCTGGCGATCTTTGTCGTGTCCGGTGTCGGGGGTGCGGTGATCTACGGCTTGTTGCTGGATGATCCGGTGTGGATGGTCGGGGCCTACCCCAGCGTTTACGGGCTGATCGGTGGCTATTCGTTTGTCATGTGGCGGCAGTTGGCAGGTACGGGCACACAGCAGTACCGGGCATTCACGTTGATTGCGTTTTTGATGGGAGTTCAGCTGATCTGGGGGATATTGTTCGATACGGGCACGCAATGGGTCGCGGAACTGGTGGGGTTCTTTGTGGGCTTCGGGCTTTGTTTTTTGTTGGCCCCTGGGGAGTGGGCCAAGATACTTGGTCAGATCAGGCGCCAGTGATCAGCGCGGATGTCGTTTTAGAGTTTATTTAGAAAATTGAAGGGCAAGAGGGGTCAGCTTGTGCGGCGCACGGCACCTTTGAATTCTGACAGGCGGAAGGCGCCGATCAGGTGGCCGATGCCGAAATAGCTGACAGCGCCGATGGTAAGGAGGGCGATGAGCCCGAGGCCGCGCCACCATGGCATGCCAAGCACGGGTTGCAGGATCACGTTTCCGGCCCAAAGCGCCACACCCATTGCAAGCGATGCAGCCAGGATGCGCCAGATGCGTTTGTGAAAACGCGCGTCAAATTTTGCCGCTGTGCCGTAGCGTCTTGCGCCAATCGCAAGGCAGGCGAACATGGTCCAACCGGCGAGCGTGGTGGCGATGGCGGGGGCGATCCATCCGATGAAGGGGGCAAGGCCAACCGCAAGGGCAGCGTTCACCACCATTGCGACGAGGGCAAAGTGAAACGGGCGGCGGGTATCCTCGCGGGCGAAGTACACCGGTTGCAGGATTTTTTGCAGGACAAAAGCAGGCAGGCCGAGGCCGTAAATCAGCACGGCTGTAGCGATGGCGGCGGTGTCATCTACGGATGATGCGCCCCGTTGAAACAGGACTGAGACAAGGGTGAAGGGGATCACCATAAGGGCGACGGCAGATGGGATCGTCAGCGCGAGCGAGATTTCAGCGGCACGTGACAGCGCGGTATGTGCGCCTGTGTCATCGCCCGCGCGAAGGCGACGTGACAAATCCGGCAACAGGACGATGCCAACGGCGATGCCCACGACGCCCAAGGGAAGTTGGTAGAGCCGGTCAGCGGCGAACAGCCATGAGACAGCGCTCTCGTATTGGCTGGCGACCAGTTGGCCTACCACGAGGTTGATCTGCATCACGCCTGAGGCAAGCGCTGCGGGCAGGGCGATGACAAGCATCGCTTTCATGTCCGGGGTCCAGCGCGGGCGGCCGGGGCGCAAGTTGAAACCGGCATCTGTTGCAGCGCGCCATGTGAGGGCCAGTTGTGCGATACCTGCCAATGGGATTGACCAAATCAGCCAGTTGATCACGTCACCACCGATGAGCGCACCGGCGACCATGGCGGTGATGACGAAGATATTAAGCAAAACAG
>JAFMHE010000143.1 GCA_017854675.1 Paracoccaceae bacterium
TAACTATGGTTAAGATGGCCCGCCCGGCAGATGCCGGGCGGGCTTTTTCGTGCTTGGCTACTCGGGTGTTGCGCGCGTTGCCGTCAGGGTCACGTCTACATTGACTTCGAACGCGAGGCTTGAGGCGTCGTTCATGTTGCTCCCAACCCCGAAATCGCGGCGATCAAGGGTGAGTGCGCCTTTCATTTCTGCCAGCCCTTCCACGATGGACAGGCTGAACGGCAGTGTCAGCGGCATGCTCTGGTCGCGGATGGTCAGCGTGCCTGCGGCCTCAAACCCGTCATTTGCGCGGTTGAGGACAGCATCAAAGACAGCCGTGGGATAGGTCGCGGCGTCAAAGAAATCCGCGCCCATGGCCTGATCCGTGACAGAGCCCAACGTAAGCGAGGGAATTGCAACGGTCGTGGTCACAGCGCCGATTGTCATTTGCGGATCGTCCTCGTCAAAGGTGATCGACGCGGTCCAATCGGCAAAACTGCCCGTGACGGCAGACCCGAATTGCACGACGGTAATTTCGATAGACCCTGTCTGGACCACCCAGTCCGATGTAACTTCGGTCAATTCGGCAACTTCGACCGCGCCGGTATCGCTGCGGCCCATGATGGTGCCACCGACCAGAACGGCAACCCATAGGACCAGCGCCGTAAGGACGGGCACTGCGCTGTGATGTTGTGCAGGCAAGGCGGGCAGTGTTGGCATCCCCGGCAACATCCGGCGCAATGTGGCGTCGCGGTCAACAAAGTGGTGTTTGAGCGCGCCTGCGATGTGCAGCAGGAGGGCTGCGATCAGCACTTTGGTCGCGATCCAGTGTACCGCACTAAAGATGTGTTCGATATTCTAGATTTCGGCACCAGCGGCAGACCCTGACCAAAGGGCCACCAGATCGGGGCGAAACCTGCGGCGGCGGCATGTGATATCCAGCCTGACAGTGGCACGATCACCAGCGCGCCATATAACGCCCAGTGGACGGTTTCAGCGGCAAAGCTTTCGGCGGGTTTGTCGGCGTTCATCAGGCCCGGTTTGGGGTGGCTGAGCGCCCATGCAATACGGCCCACGGCGACGAAAAACGCGGTCACGCCAAGGGTCTTGTGCAGGGAAAATAACCACGCTTTGCGGGCCAATTCGATATCTGTCTCGTAGGGCAGGCGTTCGGCATACCAGCCCAGCGGGATCAGCGACAGGATCAGCAGCGCGGTCAGCCAGTGAAAGGTTTTCGTGATGCCGCCGTAGTGGGTGGTGGTGTTGGTAAGTGCCATAGTGTTTTTCCCGTGTGGAGTTGGGGATGAACCTAACGCCACAGGCAGTGCCGGCAATGGGAATTGGCGCGCAAAGGGTGTGCAGTCTTGTGCAGGTGGGCGCGGGCGGGCTAGACCGGAACAAAGATCAGTTGAGGAGATTTCCATGAGCATCGCATTCGTATTCCCTGGACAGGGCGCGCAAACCATCGGGATGGGGCAGGCATTGGCCGAGGCCTATCCCGCGGCACGGGCCGTTTTTGACGAGGTGGACGAGGCACTTGGGGAAAAGCTGTCTGCGGTGATCTGGGCGGGCGATATCGAGGCGCTGACCCTGACCGAGAATGCGCAACCGGCGTTGATGGCCACGTCAATGGCGGCGATGGCTGCGTTGAACGCCGAAGGGATTGGTATCGAGCGGGCGTCATTTGTGGCGGGGCATTCGCTGGGTGAATATTCGGCGCTCTGTGCGGCGGGGGCTTTGTCATTGAGCGATACGGCGCGGCTGTTGCGCATACGGGGTCGCGCGATGCAGGCGGCTGTTCCGGTGGGACAGGGTGCGATGGCGGCGGTTTTGGGGTTGAGCGCTGAGGCCGCAGATGCGGTGGCACAGGCGGCAGCACAGGGCGATGTCTGTCAGTTGGCCAATGAGAACGACCCGACGCAGAATGTGCTTTCTGGTAGCACCGCAGCCATTGAGCGCGCGATCATCCTGGCCAAGGAGGCGGGCGCCAAACGGGCGTTGCCTTTGCCGGTGTCGGCACCTTTCCATTGTGCGTTGATGCAACCGGCAGCGGACGAGATGGCGCAGGCTTTGGCGGATGTGACTTTCAATGACCCTAGCGTGCCACTGGTGGCGAATGTGCTGGCCGAGGCTGTGACCTCAGCGGACCAGATCCGCGATTTGCTGGTGCAGCAGGTGACGGGGCGGGTGCGTTGGCGGTCTTCTGTGGAATGGATGGCCGCCCAAGGCGTGACCGAGTTTTGGGAGATTGGCGCAGGCAAGGCGTTGTCGGGCATGATCCGGCGAATTGCCAAGGACAGCACCATGCGCAACGTCGGCATGCCGGATGATGTGGTGGCAGCAAAAGACGCGTGATGCGCTGAATTGAGATTAAGAAGGAACGATATATGTTTGATCTGACAGGTAAAAATGCGCTTGTGACAGGTGCATCTGGTGGCATTGGTGCTGATATTGCGCGCAAACTGCATGCACAGGGGGCCGTTGTTGGGCTGTCTGGCACGCGGGTGGAACCGCTGGAGGCGCTGAAGGCTGAACTGGGTGAGCGCGCGCATGTACTGCCCTGTAACCTGAGCGATATGGCGACGGTTGAGGCGCTGCCCAAGCAGGCTATCGCGGCGATGGGGTCTGTCGATATTCTGGTGAACAATGCGGGCATCACGCGGGATAATCTGTTCATGCGTATGTCGGATGATGAATGGAATTCGGTGATCAATGTAAACCTGACGGCGACATTCAAGCTGTGTAAGGGCGTGATGCGCGGGATGATGAAGGCGCGCTGGGGCCGGATTGTGAACATTTCCAGCATTGTGGGGGCGACAGGCAATCCCGGTCAGGCGAATTATGCGGCCTCCAAGGCGGGTATGATCGGCATGTCCAAATCATTGGCCTATGAGGTGGCAAGCCGGGGGATTACCGTGAATGCAGTAGCACCGGGGTTTATTGCGACGGCGATGACAGAAAAGCTGACGGACGATCAGAAGGCTGGTATCATGACACAAATTCCCGCCGGTCGCATGGGCAATCCGGATGAAATTGCGGCAGCCGTTGTCTACCTGAGCAGCGCGGAAGCCGCCTATGTCACGGGGACGACCTTGCATGTGAATGGCGGCATGGCCATGTTGTAAGCCATCACGCAATACCGTTTGCGCAAACCCGATCCTATGCTAAAGGGGGCGCAGAATCTTATCAGGGGACGCTTGCTTGCATCCTCGTCTTCGTGCAAATGAAGGCAGAGCCGCTCTGGAAACGGGGCAAACTCCAACCGTCCACTATGGGCGCACGGATCGTAAAATAGGCCTTCGGGTCGAAAAGATGAGGACTTACTTATGAGCGACGTCGCAGACCGCGTAAAAAAGATCGTTGTGGAACACCTTGGTGTTGAAGAGGACAAAGTTGTCGAGAATGCGTCGTTCATCGACGATCTTGGCGCAGACAGCCTTGACACTGTCGAGTTGGTAATGGCGTTCGAAGAAGAGTTCGGCATCGAAATTCCTGATGACGCAGCCGAGAACATCCAGACGTTCGGCGATGCGGTCAAGTTCATCACTGAAGCGGCCTAAGCGCTGACATGCCGGGCGCGGTTCGCGTCGGCAAATAAATTCCTGAAGCGGCGTTATTCCAAAGCGGAATGACGCCGCTTTTTTGTGCTTGGGGTCTTGAAGGGCTTGCTCATCGGCTGCGCTCTTCGCAGTATGGGCGCAGAGCAGAGCAACTGCCGCACAACAGGTTCCGCATTCATGTCCCGCACCATTCCGACCATCAACACATCCCGTGTGACCTTGCGCGCCATGCGCACCGAGGATTTCGCGCGCTTTGCCGAGATTTGGGCGATTCCGGAGGTGGTGACGCATATCGCGGGCAAGCCGCGCAGCAAGGCGCAATCGTGGGATGCGTTTTTGCGCAATGCAGGTCATTGGCAGATCAGCGGTTTCGGGCAATGGGCGGTGCAGCCACGCGGGTTCGCGCATATGGCAGGACAAGCCGGGTTCTTTTTTGGCTCTCGCGGGCTTGGGGACGATTTTGACCCTTATCCGGAGGCCGGTTGGGTGTTGGAGCCTGCGGCCCAAGGCAAGGGGCTGGGGTTGGAGGCAGTTCAGGCCGCGCATGACTGGTTTGACCGCGTCGTCGCGGGGCGCACGGTGTGCATGATCACGCCCGAGAACACCGGATCACTGCGCATTGCCGAGGCGATGGGCTATGTGCCCCTGCGTGACACGGAAATGGACGGAGATGTCGTGCGTTTGATGACGCGTAAAGGGCCTTTGGTCTGAGGCGTTTATAGCTCAGGCTTGAACTAGGCAGGCGCTGCGCGGTATAGCGCTGCAAAGCGGTAGGAGAGGCTTCATTATGCGCAGAGTAGTTGTGACGGGTTTGGGACTGGTGACACCCTTGGCAGACGGGGTCGAGGAAAGCTGGAAGCGGATATTGGACGGGCAGTCCGGTGCGGGGCCGATTACGGGGTTCGATGCCAGCGCGCTGGTCACGCAATATGCCTGTGAGGTGCCGTTGGGAGACGGTACAGACGGGACATTCAACGCCGACACCTACATGGCGCCGAAAGAGCAGCGCAAAGTCGATACGTTTATTCTGTTCGGGATGGCGGCCGCGCAGCAGGCGGTCGAGGATTCGGGTTGGATGCCCGAGGGCCGTGAAGATCAGGAGCGCACGGGCGTTCTGATAGGCTCCGGCATCGGTGGTTTGAACTCTATCGCCAACACCGCGATCATGATGAAGGAAAAGGGCCCGCGTCGCGTCAGCCCGTTCTTTGTACCCGGTGCGTTGATCAATTTGATCTCGGGTCAGGTTTCCATTCGCTACGGGTTCCGGGGGCCGAACCATTCGGTTGTGACGGCTTGTTCCACAGGTGCGCACGCGATTGGGGATGCATCGCGCCTGATCCAGCATGGGGATGCGGATGTGATGATTGCAGGCGGCGCGGAAGCAGCGATTTGCGAGATTGGCATTGCAGGGTTCAACGCGTGCAAGGCGCTGAGCACCAAGCGCGGGGACGATCCAAAGAAAGCGTCGCGCCCCTATGATGTGGACCGTGACGGGTTTGTTATGGGTGAGGGCGCGGGCATTGTCGTGCTGGAAGAATACGAGCACGCCAAGGCGCGTGGTGCCAAGATTTATGCCGAGGTATTGGGTTACGGTTTGTCGGGGGATGCCTATCACATCACCGCGCCGTCCGAGGACGGTGAAGGTGGCGAGCGGTCAATGCGTGCGGCCTTGCGCAATGGCGGTAAGGAACCAGCCGATATTGATTATATCAACGCGCATGGCACATCGACGATGGCCGATACCATCGAGTTGGGTGCGGTTGAGCGGATGATGGGCGATGCGGCCAGCAAGGTGACGATGTCGTCGACGAAATCCGCGACAGGGCATTTGTTGGGGGCTGCGGGGGCGATCGAGGCGATTTTCTCGATTTTGGCGATCCGTGATCAGATTGCACCGCCGACGATCAACCTTGATAATGTGGCCGTTGAGACGAAGATTGATCTGGCCCCGAACAAGGCCGTGAAGCGTGAGATCAATGTGGCATTAAGCAATTCTTTTGGTTTCGGCGGTACGAATGCGTCCGTTCTGTTCGGGAAAGTCTAAGCCATGTGGCGACATATTGCGTCTAATGCGATCACGTTTCTGATGGTCGGGCTGTTCCTTTTGGGCGGTCTTATCATGTGGGGCAAAGGCGAATATGAAAGGACTGGCCCGCTAACGGAAGCGATTTGTATTGAGGTTCCAAGGGGTGGGAGTTTTCGTCGCATTAGCAGAGAACTTGAAGAACGTGGTGCAGTAAAGAATTCTGCGATAATGCGAATTGGCGCGGATTACTCTGCCAAACTAGACGATTTAAAGTTTGGTAGTTGGTTGGTTGAGGCAGGCTCTTCCATGGAAGAAATTGTGGATACAATTACGAAAGGTGGCGCAAGTAGCTGCGGAACCGAAGTGGTCTACCGGATCGGGGTGAACCGTGTGTCGGTGCAGGTGCGCGAGTTGGACCCGGCGACGAACAGGTTTGTCGAGCAGGCGGAATATGTGCCGGGCGAGGATGCGGTGCCTGCGGTTTACGAAGAGAAAAAGGCTGAGGCCGACACGCGGTTTCGGGTGGCGGTCGCAGAAGGTGTGACCAGCTGGCAGATCGTGAATGCGTTGCAGTCGATAGATGTGTTGGCGGGGGACGTGCCGGCGGTGCCTGCCGAGGGTGCGCTTGCGCCCGATAGCTATGAAGTGAGCCAAGGCGATGATCGTGGCGCCGTGTTGAGCCGGATGGCGGTCGCGCAGGAAGCGCTGATCGCGGCGGCTTGGGAGGCGCGCGATCCCGATTTGCCGATCAACTCACCCGAAGAACTGTTGACGCTTGCCTCGATCATCGAGAAAGAAACCGCCGTTGCCGACGAGCGGCGACAGGTGTCGAGCGTGTTCGTGAACCGTTTGAACCAAGGCATGCGGTTGCAGACCGACCCGACAGTGATTTACGGCATTACACGCGGTGAGGGTGTATTGGGGCGCGGTTTGCGACGCTCTGAGTTGCGGGCCGAGACGCCGTGGAACACTTATGTGATCCCCGGTTTGCCGCCGACCCCGATTGCAAATCCGGGACGTGCCAGCCTGATGGCCGCGGCGCAACCGGATCAGACGCCCTACATCTTTTTTGTGGCGGATGGTACGGGCGGGCATGCATTTGCCGAAACCCTGGCCGAGCATAACGCCAATGTGGCCGTCTGGCGGCAGATCGAGGCAGAGCGCGGTGCGGCAGCTGCGGGCGGTGCGTCCACCGGCGGTGGGGACTAACGCAACCTGGACGTGTCCCCGCGGGGACATGTCCAAGGTGTTGATATCGCTGAACGTACGGTTATGTAAGGTGTTGTTAACACAGTTTTTATTGACTTTGCGCACGGTTTGACGTATACATTTTGACATGCTGGTAGAGATGGGCAAGCGACCACGGGGATGATCCTCCGGAGGTCGTTTTTTCATGTCTGCTTGGTCGGGGGACCCTACTGAAAGGTATGTGTCGAAATGACCATGATTACCCCGGATGAAGAGATTGAGCATGGCACCGAGGTGTTGAACGCGCTCTTGCAATCCATTCGTGCGCTCAGGCGCGAGATTGAAGGGCTGAAAGAGCAGGCTCAATCGGGAGAGGTTTTGAGTGAAACTGACGTGAGCAAACCCATGGGCAAAGTCCAAGGATTGGTCGCGCAATGTGCAAAAGCGGAGACATATCTAAATGAGTGTAGAAGCAAGCAAGCTGGTATCGCGCGGGGTGGCTACGCCCTCGATATGGACAGGGCAAGGGCTGAGATCGGGTGCAAGCTGGATCGGCTCAGAAGATGTAGCGGTGCAAGACCAGTTTCTGAATGAGTTGGATGAGGGAGAGCTTTTGGCTCTCCCTTATTTGTTCGAGTTCTGGGCGATGCCGCATCAATTGCCGCCCCAAGGATCTTGGCGCACGTGGGTTGCGTTGGGTGGACGCGGTGCGGGCAAGACAAGGGCCGGGGCGGAATGGGTCCGGTCGATGGTCGAGGGGTCGCGGCCTTTGGATGAGGGGCCATGCAAGCGCGTCGCGCTGGTGGGCGAGACGATTGAACAGGTACGCGAGGTAATGATTTTTGGCGACAGCGGCATTTTGGCGTGTTCGCCGGAGGACCGTCGGCCAGTGTGGGAGGCGGGGCGCAAGCGGTTGGTGTGGCCGAACGGGGCGGTGGCGTCGGTTCATACGGCGCAGGACCCTGATGGGTTGCGTGGGCCGCAGTTTGATGCGGCGTGGGTTGACGAGTTGGCCAAGTGGAAAAAGGGGCAGGAGACGTGGGACCAGTTGCAGTTTGCGCTGAGGCTGGGGGATGATCCGCGGGTTTGTGTGACAACGACACCGAAAAATATCGAGGTGTTGAAGACCCTTTTGGCGTCGCCCTCAACCGTGCAGACCCATGCGCCGACGGAGGCGAATGCGGCGAATTTGGCGTCCTCGTTCTTGGAGGAGGTCAGGGCAAGGTACGCCGGGACAAGGCAAGCGCGGCAGGAGTTGGACGGGGTGCTGTTGGCGGATGCCGAGGGCGCGCTGTGGGGCAGTGAGATGTTGTCGCATTGTGTGGTGAAATCGTTGCCGGAGTTTGACCGGATCGTGGTGGGATTGGACCCTGCGACGACAAACGGCAAGGCGTCTGATGAATGCGGGATCGTGGTTGTGGGGGCCGTCACGCAAGGGCCGCCGCAAGATTGGCGGGCAGTGGTGTTGGCCGATTGCACGGTGCAGGGGGCGACGCCGAATGGTTGGGCGCGGGCGGCGATTGACGCGATGACGCAGCATGGGGCGGACCGGCTGGTGGCCGAAGTTAATCAGGGTGGATTGATGGTGGGCGAAGTGCTGCGGCAGGTTGATCCGCTGGTGCCGTTGAAGTCTGTGCATGCCTCAAGGGGTAAGGTGGCACGGGCCGAGCCTGTTGCCGCGTTGTATGAGCAGGGGCGTGTGGGGCATGCGATGGGGTTGACCAAGCTGGAGGACCAGATGTGCCGGATGACGGCGCGGGGGTTTGAAGGGTCGGGGTCGCCGGACCGGGTCAATGCGCTGGTCTGGGCCTTGCATGAACTGTTGATTGAGCCTGCGGCCAAGTGGCGGTCGCCGGGGGTACGGAGTTTGTAACGGGTTGTTTTAAGCGGCTGAGACAGAAAGGGGCGCGTGCCGGATTTGGTGTGCGCCCTTTTTTATGGGGTGTTGCGGAGGGTGCGTTCGGTGGGTCGGACAGGTCTTAAGGGTTTTAAGTCAAATTGTATTTCATAGCCGATTGGGGCGGCCCGGATTGGCGGGCCAATGGGTCGAAGTTGAGTTGAGGAGCAGGATATGTTTGATTTTCTGAAACGCGGAACGGCAGCGGCGTCTGTACCTGCGCAGAAAGCATCGGCAGCGGGCAAGGTGGTGCCGCTCCAGACGCAAGGCCGTGTCGCGTGGAGCCCGCGCGATGCGGTGAGCCTGACCAAGACGGGGTTT
>JAFMHE010000144.1 GCA_017854675.1 Paracoccaceae bacterium
GGTCCCGGTACCGACATGATCGGCCCCGAAGAACGGCTGGCGCATGTCAAAGAATGTATGCCCGAAATTTGTTCGCTGGATTGCGGCACGCTGAATTTTTCCGACACCGATATGATCTATATTTCGACCCCGCCCAGCTTGCGCAAAATGGCGGCGCTGGTGCAGGAATGGGGCGTGAAGCCTGAGTTGGAAGTATTTGACTTGGGTCATATCCGCTTTGCCAAGGCGATGGTGGAGGAGGGGCTGATCAACGCGCCGCCGATGTTCCAGTTGTGCCTTGGCATCCCATGGGGTGCGGACCAGACGGTTGAGACGATGGCGGCGATGAAAGCGCAACTGCCGGCAGGCGCAAGCTGGGCCAGTTTCGGGATCAGCCGAGGCCAGATGCCAATGATGGCCGCCGCTGTGACTTTGGGTGGTAATGTGCGGGTCGGTTTGGAGGATAACATCTATCTGGATCGCGGTGTGCTGGCGACCAACGGACAGCTTGTCACCCGCGCCCGCGAGATCATCGAACGCATGGGCGCGCGGATCATCACGCCGCAAGAGGCGCGTAACAAGCTGGGCCTGCGGGGCGCTGATGCCTGATCTTGCCAATACCGGCAGTCTGCAAATCCGTGACGTGTCGAAAATGTTCGGGACGTTTCAGGCTGTGGACGGTGTTACGCTGGACATCGAAAAGGGCGAGTTCCTGACGTTGCTTGGCCCTTCGGGGTCGGGCAAAACCACGCTGCTGATGATGATCGCAGGGTTCTTGGACATCACCAATGGCGACATCGCGCTGGACGGCTCCTCCATCACCGATGTGCCCGCCGAAAAACGCAACTTTGGCATGGTGTTTCAGGGTTATGCGTTGTTCCCTCACATGTCCGTGCGCGACAATATCGGCTATGCTCTGAGCGTGCGAAAACGTCCTGCGCCCGAGATCAAGGCCCGTGTCGACGAGATGCTGGATCTGGTGCAGTTGCAGGAGTTTGCAGACCGTAAGCCCACGCAACTGTCGGGCGGTCAGCAGCAACGTGTCGCCTTGGCACGTGCCTTGTGTTTTGCGCCACCTGTGTTGTTGTTGGACGAACCGCTTGGCGCGCTGGACAAGAAGCTTCGGGTGGAGGTGCAAGAGCAACTCAAAGACATCCACCGCCGCGTTGGCACGACCTTTATCTACGTCACCCACGACCAAGAAGAAGCGCTGTCGATGTCGGACCGCATCGTGATCATGCGTGACGGGGCGATCGAACAGGTGGGCACGCCCAAGGAATTGTATGAACGCCCCGCGACCAAGTTTGCCGCCAGCTTTCTGGGTAAATCCAATTTCATCAGGCAAGGTGGCAAGACGTTTGCGCTGCGCCCCGAAAAGATCGACCTGCGCACTGATCACGGGGGGGATGCGCGCGCCAGCGGCAGCATTCGGTCCATCACGTATTTCGGCTCGATGCAGCGGATCATCGTCGACACGGAGCAAGGAGACGAGATCGAAGTCGATATCGACGTCTGGCGTAATCAAGAAATACTGAGCGAAGGGGCAGCGGTTGATCTGCTTTGGCAGGATGCTGCCGCCGTCGAATTGAAAGACAACTAGATTTCACAAAAGAGCACCGCAAAGGTGCCACCAGCAACAAGCCGGACGACCTTCGGCAAACCAATAGGAGGACTAAATGCAAGACAAACAGTTCATGAAAGAGATGCTTACCGAGGGTGCGCATGCTTACAAAGAGGGCCGCATGGATCGCCGCTCGTTTCTCGCGCTTTGTGGTGCGTCCGGTGTTGCGCTGAGCTCCGTGATGGCGGGCGACGCCGAAGCTGCAGCAGACCATGTTGTGATGTGGAATTGGGGTGGTCAATCCGAGGAATGTCACGGCTCGGCCATTGGTGATGCGTTCACCGCGTCCACTGGCAAGGGGTTGAAATTCGACACCTCCGGCCCGCTGGAAGGCAAGATCAAAGAGATGGTCGACAGCGGTAATGTCACGGCAGACGTGGCGGACGCGGACCTGTTCAACGCGGTATCGCTTGGGCCAACAGGACACCTTGAGCCGATTGACTATTCCGTTGTCTCCAAGGACAAAACCCTGCCCGGTTATGCGCTAGAATATGGCGTTTCGGTCATCCTATATGGCTATGCCTTTGTCTACGACACCGAAGCCTACGGCGACAACCCACCGCAAAGCTGGGCCGATTTCTTTGACACCGCCAAGTTCCCTGGCATGCGATCGCTGTACAAATGGGCCAATGGTTCACTTGAAGCGGCGCTGATGGCCGATGGTGTGGCGGGCGATGCGCTCTATCCGCTGGACATGGACCGTGCTTTGGCCAAGATCAAATCCATCAAGGATGACAGCCTGTATTGGGGATCTGGGTCCGAGGCGCATTCGATGTGCGTGAATGGTGAAGTTACCATGGGCATGATCTGGCAAAACCGGGGTCGCAACATCGAGAATGACACCGATGGCCGCTTCAAACTGGTGAACAATCAGGCGATGGCGATGCCGGGTGCGTATATCGTTCCCAAGGGCAATCCGGCCGGTGCTGCGGTGATGCAGTTTATCGCAACCGCGCAAGAAGTGCCTGCACAACTGGCGCTGCTGGACTGCCTCGGCATGACGCCGTCCAATCCTGCGGCCTTTGGTGAAATCCCCGAGGATCAGCAGGATTATGCCATCACCTCGGCCAAGAACATCGACAAGATCGTCTACAACGATCCGGAGTGGTGGGGTAAAAATGGTGGTGATGCGGTGAACGCATTCCTTGAGGCAATTAGCTAACTTCCTGACCTGCCGCCCGACGTTAGACCGTTGGGCGGCCTTTTTCGAAACGGACCTCTGATGCACGCCCTGCGCAAGCACCTACATCCCGGCTGGTTGATCATCGCGCCTTTACTGGTGTTGGTGCTGGCGCTCTATCTGGGTCCGATACTGAATATCCTCTGGCTGAGTATCACAGACCCCGAACCGGGATTTGGCAACTACGCGAAACTGGGCGAAAGTGATGCGTTGGTCCGCATCATCTGGACCACCGTGCGCATCTGCATCATCACCACAATTTTCAGTGTCACGCTGGGCTATTCCATCGCCTACGCCATGGTGCACTGCCACCAGCGCCAGAAGAATTATATGCTGACGCTGCTGCTTGTGTCCTTTTGGATTTCCATACTTGTCCGTACATTTTCATGGCTCATGCTGTTGGGGCGCAAGGGTTTGGTGAATGTCGCCCTCGAAGACATTGGCCTGATTGTCGAACCGATTGCCTTCATGCGTAACGAATTGGGCGTGCTGATTGGCATGATCCACTACATGATCCCCTACGCGGTGCTGCCGCTTTTGGTGTCGATGCAGGCGATTGATCATCGGGTGATGGACGCCTCGCGCAATCTGGGCGCGACGGGCAGTCAAACATTCTGGCGAATTTATCTTCCGCTGACCACACCGGGGCTGGTGGCCTCTACCTTGTTGGTGTTCATCCTGAGCCTTGGTTTTTACGTGACGCCTGCGGTTCTGGGCGGCGGCAAGGTACTGATGGTGGCCGAATATATTTCGGTGCAGTTGCTCGTTACGCTGAAATGGGGCACCGCTGCGATGCTGGCGGCATTGATGTTGTTTGGCGTGCTGGCGATGCTCTGGATCATGTCGCGGTTTATGAAACTCAGCACCGTCTTTGGCGGGGCGGCGCGATGAGAGCAGGGTTGTTCTCCCTTTTCAACCGCATCGGCGCTTGGGTCTTGTTGCTGTTTCTGGTGACGCCTGCGCTGATCGCTATACCCGTGTCACTCACACCTAAGCGGTTCCTGTCGATGCCATCGGGCGAGTTGTCGCTACGCCATTTTCAAAAGTTGTTCACCAGCGAGGAATGGTTGTCGAGCTTCTTTCAAAGCGGTGTCATCGCGGTCTCGACCTCTGTGCTGGCCACAACGCTTGGCACACTCTGCGCCATTGGGTTGTGGCGCGTGTCATCGAAATACAGCGAGCTTGTGCGCGCTTTTCTACTCCTGCCACTTATCATCCCACAGATCATTTCGGCTATGGCGTTCTACCGCCTTTGGATACCACTGGGTCTGCTCGACAGTTATGCGGGGCTAATCCTCGCCCATACCATCCTTGCAGCACCCATGGTGCTGATCACGGTCAGTGCGTCACTGGCCACCTTTGATCCAAAACTGGAACAGGCGTCAAAAAACCTTGGCGCTTCGAACTGGACAACCATGCGTCGGGTGATCCTGCCCTCCATCAAACCGGGGGTGTTTGCGGGCGCGCTCTTTGCCTTCATCCTCAGCTGGGACGAGATTGTCGTGACGCTGTTCATCTCGAAATTCAGCGTCTACACCCTGCCGCGCCGCATGTGGAACGGCATCCGTGAAAACACCGATCCTACCGTGGCAGCCGCCGCTGTGGTGTTGATCGCCATCACCTTAATTGCCTTTGTCGTCTTCGCTATTATGTCGCGCAGGACTGCAAAGAACACTGAAGTTTAAGTGAGGTTCTTATGAACATGGAAACATCTGTTGAAAGCGACCTGTTGATCAACACGGTCCGCCGCTTTGTTGAAACCGAAATGTTTCCCCACGAGGAGGAAGTGGACCGGCTAGGCCATGTCCCCGAAGAGATCGGGCGTGCGATTGAGGCCAAATCCAAAGAGTTGGGCCTGTATGCCTGCAACCTGCCCGAAGAGGTTGGCGGCGGCGGTTTGAGCATCGCGCAAATGGCACTTATTGAGCGCGAATATGGCAAGACCAGCCATGCCCTGCAAAGCTGGGCGGCGCGGCCCACCGAACTGCTCATGGCCTGCGATGCAGAGCAACGCGAGCGCTACCTTTTCCCTGCCGTTCGTGGTGAAAAGCGTGAATTGTTTGCCCTGACCGAACCCGACGCGGGATCGGATGTGATGGGTATGAAAACCAATGCACGCCGCGAGGGGGATGATTGGATCCTCAATGGTTCCAAGCATTTTATCTCTGGCCCATGCATGCCTGATTTCGCAATTGTTTTTGCCGCAACGGGCGTCGATGAAACGCCTCGTGGGCCGCGCAAACGGGTGACCGCGTTTCTGGTGGACGTCGGCTTGGCTGGGTTTGACTGCCGCGAAGGCACGCGCTGCGTCAGCTATCGCGGCTACAAGACGTTTGAGTTGCATTTCGACAATGTGCGCCTTGGTCCTGAACAAATCTTGGGCGAAGAGGGGCGCGGGCTGGAATTGTCGGGCAAGTGGCTTGGGATGGGGCGCATCTGGGTTGGTGCCACCTGCTGTGGCAAAGCTGAGCGCATTTTGGAGATGGCGACTGATTGGGCGGCAACGCGCAAACAATTCGGCAAACCCATCGGGACGTTTCAGGCCACGGGGTTCCGTCTGGCGGATGGTGCGATGAACCTGCGGGCTGCTAGCCTGCTGGTCAATGACGCCGTGGCCCGCGCGGAAAAAGGTGTGATGTCGGACGCCGATGCGGCGATGGTCAAAGTGTATTGCGCGGAAATGCTGGGCAAGATCGCAGACGATGCAGTGCAGATCTTTGGCGGCATGGGGCTGATGGAAGAAATGCCGATCCAACGCTTCTGGCGCGACAGTAGGCTTGAGCGCATCTGGGACGGTACGAGCGAAATCCAGCGCCACATTATCACACGATCCATCCTGCGGCCGCTTGGTGCATGACCCCTGAGCGCCGCGCAAATTTCCAACGTCTACTCAGGCCGCGCCACATCGCGTTTGTCGGGGGGCGCGACGCGACGATTGCGATCAACGAGGCTCGCCGGCGTGGCTTTGCCGGACAAATGTGGGCCGTGAACCCCAAGAGAACAGAGCTTGCCGGGCTGCCCTGTGTTGCCTCGATCAACGATCTTCCCGAGGCACCCGATGCGGTCTACCTCGCCATTCCGGCGGGCGGGGTGGTTGCGGCGTTGCAAACCCTCGCGCAGATGGGAGCAGGTGGCGTGGTGTGCTTCTCGGCGGGCTTCAAGGAAACCGGCGATGTGCTCGCCGAACAAGCGTTGATCGAAGCGACAGGTGATATGGCGCTGATCGGGCCGAATTGCTACGGGGTGATTAACTACATCGACAATGCCGCACTTTGGTCTTTTGAACACGGCGGTTGGTCGCCCGGCTATGGCGCGGCGATCATAACGCAATCGGGTATGTTTTCATCGGACATCACCATGAGCCAACGCTCCTTGCCGCTGGCCTATATGGTGTCTGCGGGCAATCAGGCGGTGCTGGGCCAAGAGGACTTTCTGGATGTCTTTGCCGACGACCCTGCGGTGCGGGCCATTGGCCTGCACATCGAAGGGTTGCAAGACATCCCCCGCTTTGAACGCGCTGCACTTAGGGCGCTGTCCAAGGGCATTCCCGTTGTTGTACTCAAGACGGGGAGTTCCGAGATTGGGTCAGCCTTGACGGTCAGTCATACCGGATCACTCTCTGGTTCTACAGAGCTCTATGAAGCGCTATTCGCACGCACAGGTGTCATTAGCGTGACCAACCCCTCGCAATTTCTCGAGACGCTCAAGTTTCTCTGTGTGGTCGGTGCCCCCAAGGGGTCGCGTGTCGCAGGGTTCACCTGCTCGGGTGGTGGGGCGACGATGTTGGCGGATTACGCAGAAAAGATTGGGCTGACGCTTCCGCCTGTTGATCCTGCGCAAGAACCTGCACTCACCGCGCTGTTGCCTGACATCGCAACTGTGTCGAACCCGCTGGATTACACCACACCGATTTGGGGGCAGGGCGATTATACCTATCCTGTTTTTGCCAAAGCCATTGCTGCCATAAACGCGGATGTTGCAGTTCTGGTTCAGGACTATCCTGCTGCTGGGTTAGATGCGTCCAAAGGATACTATCAACAGGATGCTGCGGCCTTTGGGCGGGCAGCCAAAGAACAGGGCCTACCTGCCGCGATTTGTGCGACTTTACCTGAGAATATGGACCTTGAGACCCGTCAATTCCTGATTGCTGAGGGGTTAGCCCCAATGCAGGGGATACATGAGGCGTTGAATGCGATTGCTCAGGCGGCCACTTGGGCACAGGCCCGTGCGCGCATCGCCGAAAACTGGCCAGCACCCTTGCTGCCAGCGGGGCAAGGGGGGGCGCTGGAAATGCTGACCGAAGACCGGGGCAAAGACTGGCTTTCGGGCAAAGGCGTTGCGGTGCCAAAGGGCTGGTCCGTGTCTGGCGAAAAGGTCGCAGAGGCGGCGTGCGAAATTGGCTTTCCTGTGGCGCTCAAGATGATGAGCTCGCTTTTGGCGCATAAGACCGAAGCGGGGGCGGTCGCGCTTGGTCTAGGCACCGCCAAGGCGGTCAATGCAGCCGCCGTACAAATGACCACCGACGTTACAAATCACGCCCCCAAGGCCGTCACAGACCAGTTTCTGGTCGAATCCATGTCTCCGCCCCCTTTGGCGGAACTCATCGTCACCTTGCGCAACGATCCGCAATTTGGCGCAGTGCTTGTGCTGGGCAGTGGTGGTGTTCTGGTTGAATTGGTGGGCGATGCGGTGACGCTGCTGTTGCCCGCAACCCATGATGAGATTGAGAAGGCCTTGCAAAGCCTGCGTATCGCACGGTTGCTTGCGGGTTTCAGGGGCCGCCCCAAAGCAGAACTGTCCAAAATAGCGGCCCAAATTCACACTCTTTGTCAGGCCTACCTCCAAGAGCGGGCCACGATCACTGAGATTGAGATCAACCCACTTTTCGTCTATCCAGACCACGTCTGCGCGATAGATGCATTGCTGCACCGCGTGGTTGCATCATGAGCGACGCGCGGATTATCCCGAACCCCGATCTGACTGTCGGCGCGGACAACAAACAACGCTGGAACCAGCCCGCGCATCGCCGTCACGGATTTCACAACGCGCATCATCTGTTTCGCCGCACGCTAATGGTGCGGTCGCGCAATGTTTTGGTGTTGGAACCGCCAAAGGGAAGGCTGCCCGATCAGCCAGCGCGCTTGCATGACCTGTTGAACCATTCTGCATTCTCGGCGCTCTGCTGTATTCAAGGCAACCGTATCGTGATGGAAGCGGCGGCGGATGACTTCACAACAACGACACCGCATTCCATTCAATCTGTCTCAAAGCTGCACATCCATCTGATTGTCGGGCAACTTCTGGAACAGGGTCTCATATCGCTCGAGGCCAAGGTTGCAGACTATCTGCCAGACATCGGAACGGGGTATGCGCAAGCCACGGTACAATCGCTGTTGGATATGGCCGTCAGTAACGATTTTTCCGAAGACTATAGCGACCCGCAGTCGGATTGTTATGCCGAGGAAATCGCCTTGGGCTGGCGGTTGCCCGCAGATGATCTGGCAGAGACCACTTTGGTCGATTTCACCAATGCGATCACGGGTTTCACCCCGCCGGTCCCGCAAGAATACGCCGCATATAAATCTGCCAATACCGACGTCCTGACCCGCATTGCGGCCGCGGTTTCGCCACGGCCCTTGGCGCTGCATATCGAAGATATCGCCGATGCCGCCGGATATGAGGGCGCGTTTCACATCAGCCGCAGCCCTGACGGATTTCCCGCCTTTTCCGGCGGGGGCTGCCTGAGTGCGCGTGACCTTGCGCGATTTGGACTGTTGTTTGCGCGGGCGGGGCGCGACATTTCGGGCAAACGCTTTGCGAATGCGGCATTCATCGCCCATAGCTTGTCGCGCGATGCCGCTAAACTCACCCCTCCAAAGGACTGGTTGCAATACTCAAACCACCTAATGACGGATGGGCGGTTTGTCGGGCATGCTGGCTATGGTGGACAGTTTCTGATGGTCGACACGCTGTCGGGGACGTCCTGCGCCTTTCTCAGTGTCTTGGAAAACGAAGCAGGTTATGACGATGCCTATATGGGCCTTGTTGCCCAAACCCTGCGAGAGCTGTGCGACCAATGATGCGCCCACAGGGCCGATATTAGAGCGGTTCCGTCTCTGTTTGAATCGCGAGGGATTCCCATGCGGGCCTTTTTCTGATTCC
>JAFMHE010000145.1 GCA_017854675.1 Paracoccaceae bacterium
TGATGCGCACGCGGTTGCAGCTTTCGCAGAAATTATGGCTAAGCGGGGTGATGAAACCGATCTTCTGCCCGGTCTCTTCGAGCCTGACGTAGCGCGCAGGTCCGCCGGTGTTTTCGGCCAGATCGGTCACGGTATAATGATCCGCGTATTGCGCGCGGACGTCTTTGAGCGACCAATATTGGGCTAAACGGTCCTCGTTGCCGAGATCCCCCATTGGCATGACCTCGATCCACGTCAGGTCAACGCCCATCTGCGCGCACCACTCGGTCATGCTGCGCAACTCGGGTTCGTTGAAACCTTTGAGGGCAACGGCGTTGATTTTCACCTTCAGCCCGGCCTTGAGGGCGGCATCGACACCGCGCAAAACCTGCGGCAGGCGGCCCCAGCGGGTGATTTCAGCGAATTTTGCCTCGTCCAGCGTATCAAGCGAAATGTTCACACGGCGCACACCTGCGGCATAAAGCTGATCTGCGAAACGCTCAAGCTGGCTGCCGTTTGTGGTGAGGGTCAATTCCTTAAGTGTGCCTGCGTCGAGATGGCGGGCCATGCTGTTGAAGAATGTCATGATATCGCGCCGCACAAGCGGTTCCCCCCCGGTGATGCGCAGCTTTTCAACGCCAAGATCGACAAAGGTGGAACACATGCGGTCAAGCTCTTCCAAGGTCAGAAGTTCCTTTTTAGGAAGGAAGGTCATGTTCTCGGACATGCAATAGACGCAGCGGAAATCGCAGCGGTCTGTCACAGAGACGCGCAAATACGTTATGGCGCGGGCGAAAGGGTCGATCAAAGGTGCATTCATGCGTCATGAGTAAAGGCCTGCCACCAGCACGGCAAGCAACATTTGGGTGATTGATGCGGGTCGCCGCGGTGCCTAGAGTGGGGCCATGAAATTTATATCGTTAATAGTTGTCGCCACGTTGAGCTTTGCGGGGTGCAGCACTGTCACAGGTGTGGCAGAGCGGTTCGGTCTGAACCCGCGCTCTGCCGATGCTGTGGATGATGTTCAGGCACCGGTTGATCCTTTTATCAAGGACCAACCCGCGATAGAGGCGGCCGTTTTGACGCCCGCAACAGCGGCGCCCGCCCCGTCAGCTGCGGCTCAAACGGCCGAAGCGCTGGACACGACGACAGCTGCACAGCGTGCAGCGGCGAGCGCGCCAGCCACCACCGGCGTCCGCAAGCTCGGCACGACCATTGTGAGTTTAGGCAGCCCGGCTGAACCGGGATTGTGGTTGAAAACGCCATTGGTACAGGCAGAGGCGCAGGGGCGCGTGACCAATCCAGCGAACGGAAAATCATCGCTGGTGACGCTGATACCGATTGACGGACCCGCGACCGGGGGAAGCCGGATGTCGTTATCCGCGCTGCGATTGATCGAGGCGTCCTTGACCGATTTGACGGAGGTTGAAGTGTCTGTTGAGGGGTAGGCTTGATGCGCCTCTGGGGCGTTGGCTGATGACTTGTAGACCTCGGGGGCTCTGCCCCCGGACCCCCGAAATATTTAAGGCCAAAAAGAAAGAAGGGCGGGCCTAGGCTTTGGGTTCTGCTGACTTGCTCAAGTGGCGGAGCGCTTCTTTTCTAGCAAAGGGTTTGAGGGCGTCGCCGTACCCTGCGATGAACGCTTGGGTGCGTTCGGCGTCGTGTTTGCTGAGCTCGCGCAGCCACCAGCCAATCGCTTTTTGAATGAACCATTTGTGGTCCGTCGCTAGGGTTGCGGCCCAGCCCAGAATACGCTCGCGGGCCGCAATTTCAGCCGGTTTTGGATGGTTCTGCTTCGTCCACGGCAACGTGCTGACAAATGCCGCGCGGCGGGTCCAGAGGTGATCGGAAGTGGTCCAACCTTCAACAACGTCGAGGCGAGATGGATCGACCACCAACCGCTTTTGTGCCGCCATTGAAGCGTGATCCGCGATGGCCCAGCTGTCAAAATCGGGCGTCCAGCTGGCGATTAGGTCCCATGCGGCTGTGTCGTCAGGATTGATGCGGGCCTGTGTTAGCACCTTGGCGGCGGCGATGCGTGCCTCATAGATGTCAGTCTGCCATAGGGCATCTGCGAGCGCGACGTTTTCGTCGGCGCTGTGGGTCTGACGCCATGCTTTGGTGATGTCATTCAGTTGTGGATTGGTCAGGCCCAAATAGACACGGTCGAGTTTGTGATAGGCGCGCATCTCTGCGGCGCGCGCTGGGTTGGCCAACTGCGTTAGCTCTTCGAGATAGGGCGTGAAGGGGGCGCTGATTTCGGCGGATACATCGGTCATTCTACGGTCACTGACTTGGCAAGGTTGCGGGGCTGGTCGACATCCGTGCCTTTTGCGACGGCGGTGTGATAAGCAAGCAATTGGGCAGGGATCGCATAGAGAATAGGGGCAAGGGCATCGGTGATTGGTGGCATCTCAATGGTGCCCCACACACCTTCACCGGCTTCTGCCAGACCTTGCGCGTCAGAGATCAGTATCACCTTGCCTTTGCGGGCCATCACCTCTTGCATGTTGCTGACGCTCTTGTCGAACAGGGCATCACGAGGGGCCATGACGACAACGGGCACGTTTTCATCTACCAACGCGATGGGGCCGTGTTTAAGTTCACCTGATGCATAAGCTTCAGCGTGTATATAGCTGATTTCTTTCAGTTTAAGAGCGCCTTCATGGGCCAGCGGATACATCTGGCCACGCCCCATAAAGAGCACATCGCGGGCAGAGGCGAGCTTGCCCGCTGTTGCCACCATTGCCGCGTTCTGGGCCAGCGCATTGTTGATAACTGCCGGCAGGTTGCGCAACGCGCTGATGTGATCTGCCAATGCGGCGTCGTCCAGAACACCGCGGTCATGCGCCGCCTTGAGCACCAGCATGAACAACACGGTCAACTGACATGTGAACGCTTTGGTTGACGCGACACCAACTTCGACGCCTGCAAAAATAGGCAAGGCCAGATCGCTTTCCCGCGCGATTGAACTTTCAGGGACGTTGATCACGGAGGCGATGGTTGATGCTTTGCCCTGACAATACCGCAACGCTGCCAGCGTGTCGGCGGTCTCACCCGATTGGCTGACGAAAATGGCGAGGGTGTTCGGTGTGATCGGCGGTTCGCGGTAGCGGAATTCAGAAGCCACATCCACTTCGACGGGCAGGCGGGCGATTTGTTCAAACCAGTATTTCGCAGTCAGGCAGGCATAGAAAGCGGTGCCGCAGGCGACCATTGTGATCCGTTCGATCTTGGAGAAATCCAGACCCTTTCCGGGCAGGGTGATCTTGCCATTCTGGTCGATGTACTGGGCAATTGCCTGCGCCAATACGCCGGGTTGTTCGGCGATTTCCTTGGCCATAAAGTGTTTGTGATTGCCCTTGTCGATGCGGGTGGCGTCGATCTGGATCTTCTTGATGGCGCGATTTGCCAGCGATCCGTTCGCATCTGTAATCTCAACGCTCGTGCGCGTGACAACGGCGATATCACCCTCTTCCAGATACGATATCTGATCTGTCATCGGCGACAGGGCAATCGCATCACTGCCAACGAACATTTCGCCTTGGCCATAGCCAATAGCCAGCGGAGAGCCCTTGCGCGCTGCTATAATCAGGTCTTCTTCGCCGTGAAACAGGAAGGCCAACGCAAATGCCCCTTTGAGGCGCGCGAGTGCCTGTTTGGCGGCGGCAATAGGTGCTGCGCCTTGGTCCATGTAATATTGGGTCAACAGGGCAACGGTTTCGGTATCCGTTTCGGTGGCAAAAGGAACACCGTGGTCGGCCAGTTCCGCCCGCAGTTCGCGAAAGTTTTCGATGATGCCATTATGCACGACAGCCACGCCACCGGCCTGATGCGGGTGTGCGTTGCCGACGCTGGGCGCGCCGTGGGTGGCCCAACGGGTGTGGCCGATGCCTGCCTTGCCCGCGAGCGGTTCATGGACCAGCAGATCAGACAGATTCACCAGTTTACCAACCGCGCGGCGGCGTTCAAGCACACCGGCGTTTACGGTAGCGATACCGGCACTGTCATAGCCGCGGTATTCCAGCCGCTTCAGGGCCTCGACAAGGATGGGGGCGGCTTCATGGTTGCCAAGGACACCGATAATTCCACACATTTTTAACTGCCTCTCTGCGTTCTGGCCTTCTTGGCCTTTAACATTTCGAACAATTTGCGTGCCATACCCGGTTTTTCCACCTGTGGCGCCCGGGCAAGGGCCAGCGCGTCCGGCTCAACATCAGATGTGATGACCGAACCGCTGCCGGTCATTGCGCCATTGCCGATATGAACGGGCGCGACAAGCATGGTATTGGAGCCGATAAACGCATCCGCCCCGATATGGGTATGGTGCTTCATCACGCCGTCGTAGTTGCAGGTGATCGTGCCTGCGCCGATGTTCGCACGCGGCCCTATTGTGGCGTCGCCGATATAGCTGAGATGGTTGATCTTGGCGCCTTCGGCGATCTGGGCATTCTTGATCTCGACAAAATTGCCGACGCGGGTGAATTCGGCCAATTCGGTGCCGGGACGCAGGCGGGCATAGGGCCCGACGACCGACCCGCGCGATACATGACAGCCCTCAAGATGGGAAAACGCCCGGATTGTCGCACCGGATTCTACCGTAACACCGGGGCCAAAAACGACATTCGGTTCAATCACCGTATCGCGGCCAATGACTGTGTCACGGGCGAGGTAAACAGTGTCGGGTGCCATCAACGTGACACCATCTTCCATCAGGGACAGGCGCGCGCGGCGTTGAAATGCGGCGTCCGCTGCGGCCAGATCGGCGCGGGAATTGACGCCAAGGGTTTCGGCCTCGTCGCACAGAACGGCCGTCGCGCTCAGCCCTTGGGCACGGGCGATCCCGACGATGTCCGTCAAATAATATTCGCCGGATGCATTATTGTTATCCACAGCCTCGACCAGCTTGAACAACAGCGCGGACCGGCAGGCAACAACACCGCTATTACATAACGTTACGGCGCGTTCTTCATCCGATGCGTCCTTGTACTCCACAATTTTATCCAGAGCGGCACCATCCATGATCAACCGGCCATAGCGTCCGGGATCTGCTGCTTTAAACCCAAGGACGACAACGTCATGTTGCCCCAAAGCGTCCTGCATCTGTTCTAGCGTTTCGGGGCGGATAAACGGTGTGTCGCCGTATAGAACCAGCGCCATACCGTCGAAACTGCCAAGCGCGGCTTTCGCCTGTGCCACCGCATGCGCCGTACCCAACTGCTCGGTCTGTTCAACCACATCCACCTCACCGTCGTGGGTAAGGACGGCGGTGCGCACGGCCTCTGCACCATGACCTGCAACCACCACGGTGCGTTCTGGTTCAAGAGACGCACCAGAAGCCATGGCATGAAACAGCATCGGTTCGCCTGCGATCGGGTGCAGAACCTTGGGCAGTTCGGAATTCATCCGGGTGCCTTTGCCAGCGCCCAGAATGATAAGTGCGGTTTTCATTATAATGTCTTCAACTTTTACAAACTTAACTTGCGCTCTCTTTACGCGCTTCGCACAAAGGCACAAGGCCGAGGGCCATCAAACAAGGTTGCGGCTTGCAACATGACGGGCGGGCTTCCGCCGAAAGGGTATGCGCGTGAAAACAGTGGTTTTTGATCTGGACGGCACATTGGCCGACACCAGCGGTGATTTGATTGCTGCTGCAAACGCGTGTTTTCAAGACATGGGTGTGGGCGACATGCTTGATCCAGCGCGCGATGCAGGCACGGCATTGCGCGGGGGGCGCGCGATGCTGCGGCTGGGTATGGGGCGGTTGGGCCGCGTGGAAGACGAGGCAACAATTGATGCCTATTATCCGAAACTGCTGGCCGCTTATGCGCAAGATATTGACAGCCGAACGGTGATGTATCCCGGTGCGATGGACGCTGTGGCCGTTTTGAAATCCGCAGGTTACCGCACGGCGATTTGCACCAACAAACCCGAAGGACTTGCACATGAACTGCTCACCCGTCTGGGCGTGCGCGATGCGTTCGACGCGATGTTGGGTGCAGACAGCCTTGCGGTGCGAAAACCGGACCCGGAGCATTTGCGCGAAACGGTGCGCCGTGCAGGCGGCAATCCGGCGGTGTCGGTTTTGATCGGCGATACTGATACCGACCGCAAAACGGCGCGCAATGCCGGTGTGCCTTGCGTGTTGGTCACATTTGGCCCTGCGGGTGGCGACATGGCAGCGCTTGAGCCGCAGGCGTTGTTGCACGATTACGCGGATCTACCCGCATTGATTTCAGAGCTTTTGGGAGAACCAGTGACATGAGCGAGATGTTCAAAGGCAGCTTTACCCAGCAAGAGCCGATCCCCGAAGAGGGTATTGAGGCCGCGGTTGCAGTGATGCGATCCGGGCGATTGCACCGCTACAACACGGCACCGGGCGAGATTGCACAGACCGTACTGTTGGAGCAGGAATTTGCAGCGCAAGTCGGGGCGAAATACTGCCTTGCGGTAGCATCGGGCGGCTATGCGATGGCTACAGCGTTGCGCGCTGTCGGGGTGAAACCGGGCGATCAAGTGCTGACAAATGCGTTCACGCTGGCGCCTGTGCCGGGCGCGATTGCCGCGGTCGGGGCTGTGCCGGTGTTTGTCGGGGTGACGGAAAATCTGGTCATCGACCTTGATGATCTGGCGGCCAAAGTGGACCGCGCCGATGTTCTGTTACTGAGCCACATGCGCGGGCATCTTGCGGATATGGAGGCGCTGATGGCGATCTGTCATGCCGCAAATGTCACCGTGATCGAGGATTGCGCCCACACGATGGGGGCGGCGTGGAAAGGCGTGCCATCGGGCACGCAGGGCAAGGTCGGGTGTTATTCATGTCAGACCTACAAGCATGTCAATTCCGGCGAAGGCGGGTTGTTCGTCACCGATGACGCCGAAGTGGCGGCGCGCGCCATCATGCTGTCGGGATCCTATATGCTATATGAGCGGCATTTGGCCGGCCCGCCGAAAGAGGCTTTTGAAACAATCCGCTATGAGACACCGAATATCTCCGGTCGCATGGACAACCTGCGCGCGGCGATTTTACGCCCGCAATTGCGGGCGCTCGGGGTGCAATGCGCCCGGTGGAACGAGCGGTATTTTGAAATTGAAAAGGGGTTGCGCAACACGCCCGGCCTAACCGTGATCGAACGGGCCAAAGAAGAAACCATTGTCGGATCCTCCATCCAGTTTTTGTTGAAGGGGTGGGATGGCGACGCAGTAAAAGATGTGATGGCGCGCTGTGCCAAGCGGGGCGTCGAGCTGAAATGGTTCGGGGGAGCGGAGCCTGTCGGGTTCACCAGCCGCTACGATTCGTGGCGCTATGTTGATGCGCCTGCGATGCCTGCCAGTGACGCTGTGTTGGCGGGGATCGTGGACATGCGGGTGCCGCTGACGTTCACGATTGAGGACTGCGCGCAGATTGCACGGATCATCAAGGCCGAAGTCGCAGCGGTGTTTCAGAGGGCCCATAGGCTTTGACCGCGCCCGCCTGGCCACCGTTCTGCTTGACCGAACGTGCAGTTGGTGGTTACTATTGAACAAGCGTTCATTAAATCGAACCCCGGGGGAGTAGGGCAATGTTTACGGCAACGATGCAGTTTGATTTGGGCGAGGATGTCGAAGGGGTGCGCGATATGGTGCACCGCTGGGCGCAGGAACGCGTCAAGCCGATGGCGGCCAGCATTGACCAGCAGAACGAATTTCCGCCGGAATTGTGGACCGAGATGGGCGATCTGGGGCTGTTGGGGATGACTGTTCCCGAAGAATTTGGCGGTTCCGGCCTTGGCTATCTGGCGCATACTGTCGCGGTTGAGGAAATCGCGCGGGCATCTGCGTCGGTATCTTTGTCCTACGGGGCGCATTCCAATCTGGCGGTCAATCAGATCAACCTGAACGGCACGCCCGAACAAAAAGCCAAATACCTGCCCAAGATGTGTTCTGGTGAACATGTCGGCGCGCTTGCCATGTCGGAACCCTCCGCAGGCAGTGATGTCGTGTCGATGAAGCTACGTGCCGAAAAGCGCAATGATCACTATCGCTTAAGCGGGAACAAATACTGGATCACCAACGGGCCTGACGCCGAAACACTGGTGGTTTATGGCAAGACGGATATGGACGCGGGGTCCAAGGGGATCACGGCGTTTCTGATCGAAAAGTCGATGACCGGTTTTTCCACCTCGCCGCATTTTGACAAGCTTGGCATGCGCGGATCAAACACGGCTGAACTGATCTTTGACAACGTCGAAGTGCCATTTGAAAATGTTCTGGGCGAAGAAGGGCGCGGCGTTGCGGTCCTGATGTCGGGGCTGGATTATGAGCGCGTTGTGCTTGCGGGCATTGGCCTTGGCATCATGGCCGCCTGTCTGGATGAGATCATGCCTTATATGGCTGAACGCAAGCAATTTGGTCAACCGATCGGGAATTTCCAGCTGATGCAGGGCAAGATGGCGGACATGTACACCGCAATGAATTCTGCGCGCGGCTATGTTTATGCCGTCGCCAAAGCCTGTGATCGGGGCGATGTGACCCGGCAGGATGCAGCGGCCTGCTGTTTGTATGCCTCAGAACAAGCGATGGTGCAGGCGCATCAGGCGGTGCAGGCAATGGGCGGCGCGGGATATTTGTCTGATAACCCGGTTGGCCGTATTTTCCGCGACGCCAAGCTGATGGAAATCGGTGCGGGCACCTCCGAGATTCGTCGCATGTTGGTGGGCCGCGAAATGATGTCGGCAATGGCGTAGGCCAAGTGCCGCGCTGGCTGTGGTGGGCGCCCTTGGGCCTGTTGTTGCTGGGCGTTGCAATGGTTGGTTTGCGCGCCGGTTGGCGTGCGGCGACGATAACGGAGACGGATGTGATCACCCACTATGCGCAGCAGTATCTAAAGGAGGCGGGGAATGCCGCCGTTCTGTCGGATTGCGTTGCCACGCCGGGT
>JAFMHE010000008.1 GCA_017854675.1 Paracoccaceae bacterium
CTTCGGTACCAGCCACTTTAAAGTCCATGTCGCCCAGGTGATCTTCGTCACCCAAGATGTCGGACAGGATCGCGTATGACCCGTCTTCCTCAAGGATCAGACCCATCGCAACACCGGCTACGGCTGCCTTGAGCGGAACGCCTGCGTCCATCATGGACAAGGAGCCACCACAAACGGATGCCATGGAAGAGGAACCGTTGGATTCAGTGATCTCAGACACAACGCGAACCGTGTAAGGGAAGTCCGTTGCCGCTGGCAGAACTGCCTGCAACGCGCGCCATGCGAGTTTACCGTGACCGATTTCACGACGACCGGGAGGGCCCACGCGTCCAACTTCACCCACGGAATAGGGAGGGAAGTTATAGTGCAGCAGGAAGTTGGATTTGAAGTTGCCGTGCAGGGCGTCGATGAACTGCTCATCATCGCCGGTGCCCAGCGTTGTCACAACCAGACCTTGGGTTTCGCCACGTGTGAACAGGGCAGAACCGTGTGTACGGGGCAGAATGCCTGTCTCGGACACGATATCACGGATTTCGTCGGTCTTGCGACCGTCGATACGAATGCCGGTTTTCACAACATCGCCGCGCAGAATAGAAGCTTCAAGCCCCTTCATCGCGGAGCCGAGGTTTGCATCGTCAAGCTGCTCTTCGCTCAACGCTGCCTTGATCGTGTCGCGCGCAGCGGCAACAGCGGTGGTGCGCTCTTGCTTGTCGCCAATCGCGAATGCGGCGCGCATTTCTGCCTCGCCGGCGGCCTTCACGGCTGCGGACAGCTCGGAATAATCGACAGGCTGGAAATCAAACGGCTCTTTGGCAGCAGATTCGGCCAGATCAATGATCAGGTCGATGACCGGCTGAATGCTCTCGTGGGCGAATTTCACCGCACCCAGCATTTCTTCCTCGGTCAGCTCGTAGGCTTCGGATTCGACCATCATCACGGCGTCTTTGGTGCCGGCAACGACCAGATCAAGGCGCTGATCAGGGTTGTTGCGAAGGTTCTGCATGTCGTCGATTTCAGGGTTCAGGATGTATTCGCCACCCTCATAACCCACGCGGCATGCTGCAATCGGGCCCATGAACGGTGCGCCGGAAATTGTCAGCGCGGCAGAAGCTGCGATCATCGCAACCATGTCGGGATCGTTGACCAGATCGTGGGACAGAACGGTACACATCACCAGAACTTCGTTCTTGAAGCCGGGAACGAACAGCGGGCGGATCGGACGGTCGATAAGACGGCTTGTCAGCGTCTCTTTTTCCGTTGGACGCGCTTCACGCTTAAAGAAACCGCCGGGAATTTTACCCGCGGCGTAGTATTTTTCATTGTAGTGGACCGTCAGCGGAAAGAAATCCTGACCCGGCTTTTGCTTGCGGGCAAAAGTTACGTTGGCCATAACGCTGGTTTCGCCCAGCGTGGCAATCACGGAGCCGTCAGCCTGACGGGCAACCTTGCCGGTTTCGAGTGTCAGCGTCTCTTCGCCCCACTCAATTGATTTTGTCGTTACGTTAAACATCTATGTTTCCTAATTGAGAGCAAGCCCGGCGCTCCGGGTCTCCCGTTTTGCATGGCGGCCCCATTGCCGCCGACCCCATACTCCTCATGCACGACGCCGGGGTCTTGGCGTCACGTCTCAGATACGCGCGGGGGTACAGGAGTTTTCGGTGTTTGGAAAGGCACTTTGCCAGCGTGCAAAGGGCGCGGGCGTATCAGCCCTTGGGCGCAGCCGGTCCCGGAAACGGGCCAAGGCAACTGGCGCGTTTGGAGACTTGGAATACGTGGTTATAGAGCTGGGCCACCCATTGCTTGCCCTCCATCGTCTGTTCCAGATAGCGCAGGGCCGGACCGATCAACGGATCAACCTGCGACCAAAAGAAGTTCGGAAACTGCTCCATCAGATCCATCGGGGTCTCGTACCCCAGTTTTTCCGCCATGCCGGTTTCGGCAAACTCGTGGTACAAGCCTGCAATCTTGCGGTGGTAAAAAGGGTCGGCCATTTGCCCGATCAGATCGGCAGCGCGCACCAATGCAGGTTCTGTATCGGTGACTGCATACTTTGGATCAGCAGGCACAGGAAATTGGGTAAAATCAATTGCGGCTGCAATGCGGTCTGCGTCGATCAATGTGGATGAACCAAAGCGTTGGCGCGCGTACATCTTGCCGCGTTCCACATGGTAGGGGGCCAGAAACGCATCTGATGCGCCGCGCGGCGGGCATATCTTGTCACCGGCGGTGTTAATGACAACTTCGTTCTCTGTGTCGCCGTCCAGAATTTGACGGCTGTACCCGATATCATGGATCAGCAACGCCATGATAAAATGCAGCCAGTCATCAGGGTGCAGCGATCGTGTCACCAACTGTCCGCGAATGATCTGCTGACCGACAAGCGTCACCATCATCGTATGTTCGGCATTGTGGTACAGCGCATCGGAATTGCCCAACCGTTCCAGCACCATATGGGCGCCACCCTTGATATAGGCGGCGTGCCCTTCGTTGCGGCCAGAGAAATATTCGAGATAGGTATCTGCCAGATGCTCGCCAAAGGCGGTGGCCAAAGCTGCTGTGGGATTGAACATGGTTCGGCTCACTTTCCGCGATCTCTTTCTTTGATGGTAACGGTAAAGTCGGTTGCGTCCAAGGAAATCGGACGGCGCGTACGGCGCCGCCCATTGTGTGTGGTGTTACTTTGACAGGCTGGGGAAGTAATCTTCGCATCCGCCTTCGCGGTACACATCCGCCGTGCAGCAGTGCAATCCGCCCCCAAACGCATAAGCATCACGCAGTTCGACCTCGATCACTTCCATGCCCAGTTTGTCCATCTGCTCGGCCTGATAGACCTCGGATTTCTCGACGCAAACTGTCTTGGGGTCCAGCACAAGCACATTCATCGACAGCCATGTCGACGAATAACACAGCGGCGGCGGCGCGTTATGCGCAGGTGTTGCCGCGTCCACGATTTCCCAACCGTTGTCGTTGTACATTTTGCGCTGGTCGTCGGGCAAGCGCCGGTGTGGGTTGTTCAAAATCAGACCGGGCCGCAGCGGCGTAAAAGTCGCGTCGATGTGGATCGGATAGGGATCACCGGGAAAGTTCACGGTATGCACGCGGTGGTCGGGAAAGTGGCGGCGCAGCCATTCGATCCCCTTGAGGTTCGTGGTAAACCCGTGCTGCACAACAAGGTCTTTGCCAAAGCGCAGGACATCTGCGGCATCAAACAAAGGCTCTTCTTCGGTGGTGACAAAGAACTTCTCGGCCGCCCATTGCAGCCGCTTTGCGTTGCCGATTTTGTCGCTCAGATAATCGGGATGATAATCTGCGTCTGTCAAACGGGGTTTTGGTGCGCTTTCATGCCGGAAATTAGGGTCTTCATCGAAATACTGCTGCATCAGGGGGCGGTAGTTCAGGTATTCAAACCAGCGGCAGCGATAAGACATCGTCGCCTCCAGCATCTCGGACCCGACCGTCAGCAACACATCGCGCGGCGGCATGCAACCAAACTGCGATTCAGTATGAAAATCTGGCGTGGTGGCAGGCAAGGAATGGTCGATGCAGGTGGGCCGGTCGACGCGCACGCCGCGTGCCTCAAGCTGGGCTGCAAAATTGTCCAGCAGTTCGTTCGCACGATCAATTGTTTCCTGCGGGCGGCGGCCCCACTGGCCCCGCATATCGCTGTCCTCAGGAACTTTGGCGTCCAGCGCGGGCTCTTCTGGCGGAATATGGCAATCGTCAGCGCGGCCCACGATCACATGCTTGAGCGGATCCCATTCGTTCCAACTGTTTACGACGGTCTTTTGCATCTTGGCTTCCCCGATGTGTATTTTGCCAAAGCCGTAAGACCAAACATGCATCTGTGCAAGCGCGGGCCTTCGTGGCAGTCTGAACCGATGGGCCAGTCTGAACCAAAGGAAGAATGCGATGAACTTGTTTGAACTGACAGCGACCCGGACGGTCGAGATGATCAAGAACGGTGACACGACCGCCCGCGCGGTGACAGAGGCGGTTCTGGCGCGCATGGACGCGGTGAACCCCGCGCTGAATGCTGTTGTTGCGCGCGATGACAACGCCGCGTTGCAAGCGGCTGATGCGGTTGATGCCGCCCGTGCGCGTGGTGATGTTCTGGGCCTGATGGCAGGCGTGCCTGTCACGATCAAGGAAAACGTCGATCAAACCGGTTTTGCCACAACAAACGGCCTGCGCATTCAAAAAGACCTTGTTGCAAAGACCGACAATCCGGTTGTCGCCAGTCTGCGCAATGCCGGTGCGGTGATTGTTGGCCGCACCAATACGCCCGCGTTTTCCCTGCGCTGGTTTACGCGTAACTCTCTGCACGGCCATACCAAGAACCCGCACAATCCGGCCATTACACCGGGTGGATCATCAGGTGGCGCGGCATCAGCCACGGCGGCAGGCATTGGCGCAATGGGGCACGGTACGGACATTGGCGGGTCCATCCGCTACCCCGCCTATGCCTGCGGTTTGCAGGGTATTCGCCCCACAATGGGCCGCGTTGCAGCGCGCAATGCCTCGGCGCCTGATCGACATATTGGCGCGCAATTGATGGCTGTCTCTGGCCCGCATGCCCGGTCCGTCGCTGACCTGCGTCTATCGCTTGATGTGATGTCATCGCCCAGCGTGCAGGACCCTTGGCATGCGCCGGTGCCGCTTGTCGGGCCAGATTATCCCAAACGCGCGGCGCTTTGCGTGGCACCCGAAGGGTGAACACCCATCCCCTTGTCGAAGCCGCTTTGCGCGATGCAGCCGCACGGTTGATTGATGCGGGCTGGCGCATCGACGAGGTGAAATGCCCGCCCTTCCGCGAACCCGCCCGTCTGCAAGCCCAGCTTTGGCTGGCCGAGATGGAGCGCGGCGCAAAAGCTATGTTCAATCAGGAAGCTGACCCCGACGCGCTGCATGTCTTGGCTGAAATGCACAAGATCACACCCTTGCCGGACCTTAATGATGTCCTCGATGCGCTTCAGGCGCGCCTTGGTTTCTTGCGCACTTGGCAAGAGTTCCACGCGCAATACCCCGTCCTGATTTGTCCGGTATCTGCAGAACCGCCTTTCCCGGACCTTCTGGATCTGGATGACTTTCCCCGCGTGCTAGAGGCGCAACTGACGCAAGTGGGCCTGCCCTTGATGGGATTGCCGGGCATGTCGGTGTTCACAGGGTTCGCACAAGGCGAGGCGGGTCACACCCCGATGGGCGCACAATTGATTGCTGCAAAGTACCGCGAGGACATCTTGTTGGACGCGGCCGAAGCCATCGAAGCCCGTGGCCCAACGATCAAAGTTGTAACACCCGCGATCTGACGCCGCTTGTCCGCTCTTTTCGCAATAAATCCTGTGCAGGGGGTCTGGGGGACGCAAAGTCCCCCAGCGCTATCATACAAAAAGCCGCGCTTTGTTTCCAAAGCACGGCTTTCCAAATCCAAGAATGGCTGTGCCTTAGCGGCGCAGGCCCAGACGCTTGATGAGGTCCTGATAGCGGGCTTCATCTTTGGCTTTGGCATAGTCCAAAAGCTTGCGACGAGTCGCAACCATCTTGAGCAAGCCGCGGCGACCGTGGTTGTCTTTTTTGTGTGTCTTGAAGTGCTCTGTCAGTGTCGCGATGCGCGAGCTGAGAACGGCAACCTGTACTTCTGGTGAACCGGTGTCACCTTCGGTTGTGCCGAATTCTTTGATCAGGCGGGCTTTTTCTTCTGGGGTAATCGACATCGGGGTCTCCTTTTGGGAATGGGTTAATAAAATGGCGCAGGCCGGGATGTCGTCCAGCACAGGCCCGTGGAGGTATCCCCAGTCAAAGAATCGACCGGTGATGGGCGCGTATAGAAAATTCCGCAACTGATGGCAAAGACTTATTTTTTGACTGGCGTGTTAGCTTGACGCTCTGATCACGTCCAACGTTCCGGTTGCTGCGCATAGGGCAGGTAAAGCGGATGCCGGGGATGGCCCTGCTTTGATAATCCTAGATGAAACAATGGCGTTTCAGTTGCGCGCAATTGCGCTGCGACCTCTTGGCCGCGCGTCATATGTGCGCCGTGCACGCCCCACGCGGCAATGATCTGATCTGCCCAACCTGCACCCTCCAAAAGGGTTTGATCATTCTGTGGACCCACCGGATCAGATGCCTTTTTCATGTCACGCGGATCGGTGGCACGCCACGCAAAAATATTCGTCACACGAAACGCCCCGAACCCCAGATGCCGCGCGCGGCGCTCGCAACGTTCAACCGTTGGGTCGTTCTGCACCTCGCTGGCTGTTGAGGGGTTGAGCATCACAAACATCAAACGTGGCTGTTCGGGTGCCCAAACCCGCGTCAGGCTAAAGCGGTAGCATTCGCAGTCGGAATAAACAGCGACGGAGGGTGCGTCACCTTTGGTATGAGATCGTGTAATCATTCGACCTGTGTGACAGCCGATCAGGCAATTTTCAAACGATATGCGCTACCTCAAGAGAAGGGTGGCTGACGTCCTTTGACTTGAAAGCATCCTTCGAAGGGGTCGGGACACGTGGGTCGGACCAAGTTCCGAACGCAGCCAGTTTCCGCAATCAAAGCCAAACGTCATTCAAAGTTAATCTGCCCTTAATCATGTGCCTTTAACGATGTGAGCGTCATGAAAGGGAACATGCCATGGTATTTGCAATGATTGCGCTGGGTTTGGTGGCGCTTGCGGGCCTTGCTGATTTTGCAGTGAACGCGGTCGAAGAAACAGCAGACGAGTTGGAAGGCCGCTTCAACGAATTGCGCGATGACCCGCGCGTTGTGGATTTGCTCAACTCAGCAGAAACGCTGGCATCCCAGATTGACGATGGCACATTCGCCCGCACCGCTGCGCTGATACAGGAGGTCGAGGAAGGTATTTTTGATGAGGCAGGGCAGGACGCGGTTGATACGTCGACTGGCGGCAGTTCGATTGGGGATGTCTTCCAGATATACCCTGATTCCAACGGTGTAATCACTGGTTTTCAAGCCGGCTTGGACCAGCTACGCATTGATGTCGAAGAGAACCTTAGCGAGACAGGCGCGCTCCCCGCGCTTGGCTGGCAGGCTGCCCAAGATGGCATCGAACTTCACTATGCTCCTGATGGGGATCTGGAAACCTCGACAGACAGCTTTGTCGCTTTGTTGGAGGGGCTGACAGCGCCACCGGCCGCCGCAGACATCACGCTGACAGTGTTTGATGATGCACAAGATGAAGAGGTCGCGTTTTCAGGCGATCAACTCGATTTCGTGCAGCTTTTGGCGACGGGTGAGGGGGATGACGAAATTGCATTGACCGCCGGTTTGGACGCGTATGACGTGAACGCAGGGGGTGGCAATGACGTTGTAATCTTCGATGGTCTACAGGGCAGAACTGATCTGGGCGATGGGAACGACAGCTATACCTCGAACGCAGAAATCCGGTTTGGTGATCCTGATCTTGACCCGCAAGAAACGGTTTTTGGCGGCAGTGGCGATGATCTGATCCGCGCAGGTGAAAGCAGTTTTGCAGCACAAGGCGGCGCAGGTGACGATACCCTGTTTGCAGAACGGACAGATGTTCTGGCCGGTGCACTGGCCCAGTTGGAGGGGGGGCAGGGCAAAGATGTCTTTACCTTTGGCGAGGGTGCGCGTGTTTCGGGCGGGTTGGATCCGGACGTGTTTACTTTCCGGCCAATGCTGGAGCTTGGCAGCGCCCCGAGCGAAATCACCGATTTTGACCCGTCCGAAGATGCGCTTATCATCCGGCTTGGCGCTGACTACGCCGGCCCCGGTTTGCTGACGATATCCCCCGCGAATGGCGGAGAGGGCAGCCTGCTTGAGATCGATGGCCAGGCAGCATTGTTGCTGACTCGGCCTGTGATTGATCTGTCGTCAATCATTGTGCTGCAATAGCAATTTTCGCAGTCGGATCAGGTATTGAACACGCGGCTTGGATGCAGTTCGCCAGCCTTGAAACGGCCAACAGCCACTGCGCGCCCTTCAAAGGACGCCCAACACTCGTCGCCATATTCGACCCCAGACGCAATAACCATTCCGGGGTTGCCGTTTTTCAACCGAACGGCGCCCTCGGCGGTTGCGCTGACTTGCGGCAGGTCAGCCAGACCTGTCTCCAGCGGCAGCAAATATGCGTCCAATTCCGGGGTCCGCGCCATTTCCTCGACCTGCGCCAAGGTCAGGCCATCTTCTACATCAAACGGACCAGACCACGTGCGTCTCAATTCGCGCACATGTGCGTGGCAACCAAGCGCGGCACCAAGGTCACGCGCAATAGATCGCACATACCCCCCCTTGCCGCAGACCATTTCGAGTGTGACGTGATCCGCATCTGGCCTATCGGTCAGCAATAGGCTTTCAACAAACAATGGCCGCGCGGCCAGTTCCATTTCCTCGCCGTCGCGGGCGCGCTTGTAGGCGCGTTCACCGTCAATCTTGACGGCTGAGAACTGCGGTGGGACCTGTTCTATGTCGCCAATGAATGCGGCAAGCGCGTCCTTGATCGCGGCATCATCGGGGCGCAGATCCGAGGTCGCAATAATCTCGCCTTCGGCGTCATCGGTGTTCGTTGAAGCCCCCAGACGCACAGTAAATTCGTATGCTTTCAAGGCATCGGTTATGTAGGGAACGGTTTTAGTGGCCTCCCCCAATGCGATGGCCAAAACCCCCGTTGCATCGGGGTCAAGCGTGCCGGCATGGCCCGCTTTTTTGGCATTCATTGCCCAGCGGACCTTGTTGACCACGGCTGTGGACGTTGGACCGGCTGGCTTGTCGATCACCAACCATCCCGAAATATCCCTGCCTTTACGCGCCCGTCCCATCGCAACCCTCATTCCAAATCAGGTCCGCGCTATACCAGATGCGCAGGCGATGCCCAGAGGGTCGGTCAAATTAATCGGATGAAGCCGCGTCTTTGACTACGCCGATGATCGGGCCAAGGGACGAAAAACCGATGTCATCCCGGCCCAGCGCCGGTGCCCGCACCCGAGAGACATTTCCATCGAAATAGAGCGCATTGGGCAGCTCCAAGTGGTCGCGAAAGAGCGATCCGAACTGATAGAAATTAACCACGTTGTTGGAAATGACAAAGACCGCCCGAAGGCCATCTGCAGTCGTTCCGACCCCGTTGCGAATGTAGCGAGAGGTGCTGTCTTTGAGAAACCTTGGATGCAAAGCGCCGTCAATCACCAGCATCGGACCGGACTGTGTGGCGGATACACACTCCGGCTCAAGCGCAAGAAACGTAAGTGTTTCAATGACATTCGCACGCCCGTCGCGCAGGCACAACACACCGTTCGGCAACAGACCGAAGTTGCCCGGACCCGCATTGCTGATAACCCGCTGCGCTTCGACACCGTCTTCAAGGTAGTAGCCAACCGGCGCGCGGTCCTCGTGGTACATTCCGGCGTTCATCGCAAAGCCCAAGGATTTGCCCTGTTCCGCCAGCGCGGCATCAACCGCCCAGAAACTGCCAAGAATATCGCCCTGATCGTCGCGTAGAAAAAGGCGCAGTTCCTCTGTCACCAGATCGACTTCGCATATGGTATAGCTGTCGCCTTGATAGGTTTCCTCGCGGCATTCCGTGGCTTGCGCCGCGCTGGCAAAGCTTGCCAGTAACAAGAATGCTGCCGTTTTCATATCTCTTGCGGATCACCCGGCGCATCGGCGTCGCGGCGCACCCGGTCTTCTGCCAGCATCCTGCGTGTTTCGTCCATCTGGTCGAAGGTCTGGTCCAGTTGAAACCGCAAATCGGGCGAAAACTTGAGCGTCAGCTTTTTTGACACTTGTTTGCGCAATTCGCCACGGTTGCGGGACAACAGCTTGAGCACCTCGTCTTTGCCCTCACCACCCAGCGGCAGCACATAGGCTGTCGCGAGCTTTAAATCAGATGACATGCGCACTTCGCCCACGGTAATGGACATGCGGTTCAGGTCGGGGTCATGCACGTCGCTGCGCCCCAACACTTCAGCAAGCGCCCGCCGGATGGTTTCGCCGACGCGCAGTTGGCGTTGTGACGGGCCTGCGCCCTCGTGAGATTTGTTCTTAGCCATGCGCACCATCTAAGCGGTCACGCGGGCTTTGCCAAGGATGCGCAAGCAGGCTACACGAAGGCGCGCGCAAAAAGGAGCCGAGCATGACCGACATTCCCCGCATTGCCATCACTGGTGCCTCTGGTCGCATGGGTCAGATGCTGATCAACCATGTTATCGCATCCGACCGCGTCATGTTGAGTGGCGCGATTGAGCGTGAGGGCCACGCTTGGGTCGGCAAGGATATAGGTGAGGCGATGGGCGGTGCACCACTGGGTATCATTGTGACGACGGACGCGGCGACAGCGATTGCCCAAGCGGATGCGGTTATTGATTTCACCGCCCCTGCCGCGACTCTGGCGTTTGCAGGCCATGCTGCGGCGGGCGGCACGGTGCATGTGATCGGCACGACAGGCATGTCGGATGATGAGATCGCCCAGCTTGATGCGCCTGCGGGGCGAACCGTGATTGTGCGCGCAGGCAACATGAGCCTTGGGGTTAACCTGTTGACGCAGTTGACTAAACGTGTGGCTGCGGCGCTGGACGAGGATTACGATGTCGAGGTGATCGAAGCGCATCACAACCAAAAGGTGGATGCACCTTCAGGAACTGCATTGATGCTGGGGGAGGCCGCCGCCGAAGGGCGCGGCGTGGCGCTCAGCGATGTGAGCGACCGGGGCCGCGATGGGATAACCGGTGCGCGCAAGCGGGGTGATATCGGGTTCACAGCGATCAGAGGGGGCGACATTGTTGGCGAACACGACGTCATGTTCGCCGCAGCAGGAGAGCGGATCATCCTGCGTCACATCGCGTCTGACAGGTCTGTTTTCGCGCGTGGCGCGCTCAAGGCCGCGCTTTGGGGGCAGGGCCGTGCGGCTGGTGCCTATGACATGCTGGACGTGCTCGGGCTGTCTGACACGCTATAAAAGACAAATTTTTGCCGTTTCGGGAACTTTTTAGAAAGGTCGGGCGTAGTAGATACAGACATCGTCTAAGGAGCCTTGGGATGAAAGTATTTGCTGCAACATTGAGCATCTGCGCGATCATGGCGGCAGCACCCGCTTTTGCGGAGTATCAAAAAGTGACCAGTCGCAGTGACTTTGTGTCACTTGTTGGCGGCAAAACGCTGACGCGTCCCTTGGTAAAGCTTAATATTGCGCCGAATGGCAGCATCACAGGTTCTGGTGCGTCTTGGCCCGTAACCGGCAAATGGCAGTGGCAAGGTGAATACCTGTGCCGCAGTCTGGTGTGGGGCGGGGATGATCTTGGTTATAATTGCCAAGAGGTGCGCACAAATGGAACGCGGGTGCGTATCACATCTGACCGTGGCGCGGGCGAATCGGCAGATTTCCGTTTGCGGTAACACCCCTTTGATATAGCAGCCGAGCAGATCAGAAATCGACCGCGATCCCTTTCTTTTCCCAATCCCCGTACCGCACAGGTTCTGGTCCGTCCCGGCCCCCTAATTCTGGCGGCAAATCCAGCTCTTTAGCCTTCTTGCGCCGCTCTTCTGCTTCGGCCAGTGCGCGCTGCGCGGCAGGGGGCAGTGACGCGCGCGCGCCCTCTTTGATTTCGGTCTCGGGTGTGGTTTCAGAATTCTGTGTCATAGCATCCCCTTGAGGCAACGGTATCTTTGATATACGCCGCCTCATGGTCTGGACAAGCGGTAAGGGAAAAGTTGATGTCAAACACTGGTGTGCAAGCCCGCCGAAGCGCTGTTTTTTTGCTGGATCAAATCCTTGGTGAAGAGCCACGCCTGATGTCAGAGCTGCTGGCTGGCGGTGCGCTTGATAAACTCCCGCCCGATGACCGTGCCCGCGCGCAGCGACTGGCGACACAAACTCTGCGCGGGTTAGAACGCGCCGACCGATTGTTGCAAAAACACCTGAACAAGCAACCACCGCTGACTGTGCAGAACGTCCTGCGGGTGGGTACGATTGAACTGTGTCAGGGGGGGGCTGCACATGGTGTGGTGAACACGATGGTCAATCTGGTGTCTCAACACCGCACGCTAAGCCACCTCAAGGGCCTGACAAATGCCGTCCTGCGCAAAATTGCGGCGGATGGCCCTGCGGCGTGGGACGCCTTGCGCGCGCCCCGTTTGCCCAAATGGTTGCGCGGCCCGTTGTCAGAGGCGTGGGGCGCCGATGCGATTGCCGCGATGGAGGCGGCTCATTTTGCCGGTGCGCCGCTTGATTTGACCGCGAAAGGCGACGCTGCCGCGCTGGCAGAGCGTGTCGGCGGAACGGTTCTACCAACTGGATCGGTGCGCGTGCAGGATGCCGGTCAGGTGTCTGCAATGCCGGGTTTTGCCGAAGGAGAATGGTGGGTCCAAGACGCCGCTGCGGCGTTGCCCGTTCAAATTCTGAAACCTGTGGCCGGAGAACGCATTCTTGATCTGTGCGCCGCACCGGGTGGTAAGACGATGCAGTTGGCCGCGATGGGCGCGGATGTGACAGCGGTTGATGATTCCGTGCCGCGCATGGCTAGGGTTAAGGAAAACCTCACCCGTGTAGGCCTTAAGGCCAAGACGGTCATTCAGGATGCGCGCGCGATCAAGGGCAGCTATGACGCGATCTTGCTGGATGCGCCTTGTTCTGCGACCGGCACGATGCGCCGCCACCCTGATCTGCCTTATGCAAAAGACGGCTCGGAATTCGGGGAATTGATCGGGCTGCAAGCGGAAATGATTGATCACGCGTGGTCGGTTCTGAAACCCGGCGGTCGCATGGTGTTTTGCACATGCAGCCTGCTGCCAGATGAGGGCGAAGTGCAAGTCGATGAGGCGCTTGAGCGGCACGCTGACATGCGCGTTGACGTCGATGCGTTGAGCGTCGCGGGTGTCGATCCGGCGTGGATTTCGTCCGAAGGCGGGTTGCGGTTGCGCCCTGATTATTGGTCCGACATTGGCGGCATGGATGGATTTTATATCGCTATGTTGCGCAAACAGGGCTGATCAGCCCGCGCTATCCGGCGGGTTCGGAACGGCCAGATACGCATCCTTGGGGATTGAAACGAACCCGCGCAGGCCAAGGGCTGCGCGGTCGTCATCGGATAGCCCTTCAATTGCCGCAACAACTGCCGCGCGCGTTGCGTTTGCATCCGCCGCTCCGGCCGTGATGTAGGGCAGGCCGGGCGTTGGTGCGGTATATTCAAGCACACGCAAACCATCTGCGAAGGCATCGTATTTCTGGATCAACCGCCAGGTAACGCCGTCGATGGCGGCAATATCGGCTTTGCCTTCCGCGACCATCCGCGCTGATGCGACATGCCCGTGGCTTTGAATGCGGTTCGGGAACCAAAATCCAGCCGCTTTGACGTGGGCATAGGCCGCAGCAAAACCCGACTGTGAATGGGTTTGATTAAAGGCGAATCTTGCATCGGCATATTCGGCCAATACCGCCCTTTTGTCGTCCGCACGCACGACAATCGCACTGTTGTAGTACCCCGGTTTGCACTCTGGCAGGCCAAAATCGGGCGTGCCGACCAATTGCACGCGGTCATGCAGCCACAGACGGAATGGCATGCCACAGGTCTGGCTGAGCACTAGATCGGGCGCTGTCCAGACCTCCATCATATCTTGATCATTGGCGAGGGTTTCGGGGGCTCCAATCCCGCGCTGGGCCAACTCTGACCGGATATGCACCCAGTATCTGCCGTTTGGGGCGGATAATTCGGGGCGGGCATACATCATCAAGCTGGCAGTCATAGAACGCAATCTTTCAAACTGTTATCCTGGCCGCTTTAGCGAGGTTTGCGCCATGCTGAAAGGGTTACAGGGCGGGTTATGCGTGCAAACCTGCCGATCTTTGCGAAAGAGCGGGAAAAGGCGGTGACTTGTCGCGGGCATGCGGCTATGGTTTTGCAAAGCGCCATGAGAGCGTCAAGGCAGTGGATTTATGTTCAACATCACCCGACTGAAAGCGCGCCAAGCGCGGTTTCTGAACTTGTGGCATGCCCGTTCCGCCACGCGCCGCACGCGCGAGGTCAAGGGGTTTGTGTCCTCACCAGAGCCGCGCACCATCGGGTCGTTCGCGCGCGGGCGGCAGTTGACGGGCGGTAACTACCTTTTTGCAGGGACGCTGATCCACGCGCCGGACATGACGTTGTGGGAGTTGACCGCGCCTGATGGAAATTATGCCGCCGATTTGCACGGTTTTGCGTGGCTGGATGATCTTGCGGCTGTGGGGGATGCGCGCGCCCGTGATACGGCACAAAGATGGCTCTGGGATTGGATTTCCGTTTACGGCAAGGGGAAAGGCCCCGGTTGGTCGCCTGATCTGACCGGCAGACGGCTGATCCGCTGGATCAACCACGCCTTGTTTTTGTTGCGCGGTCAGGAGCCGCAGGAAAGCCACGCCTTTTACCGTTCACTTGAACAACAAACCGAGTTTCTGTCGCGCCGTTGGAAGGCCGCCGCCCCCGGTTTGCCGCGTTTTGAGGCGCTGACAGGGTTGATTTACGCCGGTCTCGCGCTCGAAGGACAAGAGGCGCTGGCAGATCCAGCGATCAAGGCCTTGGCGCGCGAATGCGCCGTCCAGATTGACGCGCAAGGTGGTCTGCCCACCCGTAATCCCGAAGAACTGCTGGCTGTTTTCACACTGCTGACGTGGGCTGCGGCGGCCCTTACGGATGTGGGGCGACGTGTTCCAAGTGATCACGTTGCCGCAATTGAACGGATCGCGCCCACCTTGCGCAGTCTGCGGCATTCGGATGGCGGCTTGGCGCGTTTCCACGGCGGTGGTCGCGGGATTGAAGGGTGGTTGGACCACGCCCTTGCCGCGTCAGGCGTGAAAGCAGCGCAGCCTGACGGGCTCTCTATGGGTTTTGCGCGACTATCCGCAGGTCGCACCAGTATTGTAATCGACGCATCTGCGCCGCCATCGGGTGCTGCATCGGCAAACGCACATGCCTCTACGCTTGCGTTTGAACTGACGTCAGGCCGTCGCCCTTTGATTGTCAGTTGTGGGTCGGGCGCGTCTTTTGGCATTGACTGGCGCCGCGCCGGGCGGGCGACGCCATCGCATTCGGTACTGTGTCTGGGCGGTTTTTCCAGCGCGCGGCTGTCCGAGCCAGATAAGTTCACCGGCATTGAGACGTTGATTGACGGGCCGAGCCATGTTCCGATCGAGATGAGCCAGGCCCCCGATGGGGTGCGCTTTCAAGGTGGGCATAATGGCTATGTGCGCAGTCACGGCCTGACCCATGCGCGCACGCTTGAACTGACCCAAGACGGGCGCGGTCTGGCGGGCGAAGACATGCTGCTGGCGATGGAAGACATCGAGAAAAAGCGGTTTGATGCAGCCCTTGACGCCGGATCGCTGAAGGGCCTGAAATTCGACATCCGGTTCCACTTGCACCCTGACGTGGACGCCACTGTCGATCTGGGCGGTGCAGCTGTTTCGATGGCGCTGAAAAGCGGTGAGATCTGGGTGTTTCGACACGACGGGATGCACAACCTGACGCTTGAGGCGGGTGCGTATCTTGAGACCACACGTCTCAAACCGCGCGCGGCGACGCAGATTGTTCTCAGCGGAATGGCATTTACTTACGCCACACGGGTCCGCTGGTCCTTGTCCAAAGCGCAGGAAACTGCGATTGGCGTGCGGGACTTGTCTATGGATGAGCCGTACTTCGAATAAGACTGACCAAAGGACCGTTACTATGCCCGATCTCGCCCCGCTCAAACGCGCTTTGCTTTCTGTTTCCGACAAGACCGGTCTTGTCGAACTGGGCCGCGCCCTTGCCGCGCGCGGTGTCGAGTTACTAAGCACAGGCGGCACAGCGCGCAGTCTGCGCGAGGCGGGCCTGACCGTGCTGGATGTGGCGGATGTGACCGGATTTCCCGAGATGATGGATGGCCGGGTCAAGACGCTGCACCCTGTGGTGCACGGTGGACTGCTGGCGCTGCGCGATAATGCGGATCACGTGGCATCCATGGAAGAACACGCGATTGGCGGCATTGATCTGGTGGTGGTGAACCTGTATCCGTTCGAAGAAACGGTCGCCAAAGGGGCGGCTTATGACGAGGTGATCGAGAACATTGATATTGGTGGCCCGGCGATGATCCGGTCTGCGGCCAAGAACCACGGGTTTGTGACGGTCGTTGTAGACACCGAAGATTACGATGCGGTCATTGCCGAGCTTGAGGCCAATAACGGGCAAACGACCTATGGGTTGCGCCAGCGCCTTGCCCAGACGGCATATGCGCGCACGGCCGCTTATGATACTGCTGTCAGCACATGGATGGCAGCGCAGGTTGGTGGCACGCCGCGCCGCCGGACGTTTGGCGGGACGCTAACGCAGACCTTGCGTTATGGCGAGAACCCGCACCAGCAAGCGACATTCTATACCGATGGATCAACCGGTCCCAGCCTTGCCACAGCAACCCAGCATCAGGGCAAGGAACTGTCCTATAACAACATCAACGATACCGATGCGGCCTTTGCTTTGGTCAGTGAATTTGCGCCTGCGGATGGGCCAGCCTGTGCGATTATCAAACACGCAAACCCGTGCGGTGTGGCAACCGGCGATACGATGGTAGAGGCCTATACACGCGCGTTTGATTGCGACCGCACATCTGCGTTTGGCGGGATTATTGCGCTGAACCAGCCGCTTGACGGGCCAACAGCCGAAGCGATCAGCGGTATCTTTACCGAAGTTGTGATTGCACCCGGTGCGGACGCTGATGCAGTCAGTATTTTCAGCAAAAAGAAAAACTTGCGTTTGTTGACCACAGTCGGGTTGGCTGACCCGGCTGCGGCGGCTTTGGCCGTGCGTCAGGTGGCAGGCGGCTGGTTGGTGCAGGACCGTGATGTGGGCCGTGTGCTGGCGGGTGATCTAAAGGTCGTGACCAAACGCGCGCCGACAGATCAAGAACTCAGCGATATGATGTTCGCCTGGACCGTCGCGAAACACGTTAAATCCAACGCGATCATCTACGTCAAAGATGGCGCAACCGTCGGCGTCGGCGCGGGCCAGATGAGCCGCGTGGACAGCACGCGTATCGCAGCGCGCAAGGCGCAGGATATGGCAGAGGCGATGGGCTTGCCCGCCCCGCTGACCCAAGGGTCGGTTGTGGCATCGGATGCGTTTTTCCCGTTTGCGGACGGATTGATCACCGCCGCCGAAGCGGGTGCCACGGCGCTGATCCAGCCGGGCGGGTCCATGCGCGATGACGAAGTGATCGCAGCGGCGGATGCGTTGGGTCTTGCGATGGTGTTTACCGGCATGCGCCATTTCCGGCACTGAGTAACGGGGTATGCGCACATTCATTTGGGCCGGTTTCGCCGCCTTTTTCATCGACCAGATCAGCAAGTATATCGTCATTCATGTGATGGAGCTTTCGCGCGTGCGGGCTATCGACGTGTTGCCGCCGTTGCTGAACTTTCGCTATGGTGAGAACCGCGGGATCAACTTTGGCCTGTTCGATGATGCGTCGGACACCAGCCGTTGGTTTTTGATCGGTGTGGCGCTGGTCATCTGTATCGGTGTTTCCGTCTGGGTCGCGCGCAGCCCGATGCGCCCCATTGCGCAGGTCTGTGCCGGCTTTTTGGTCGGGGGGGCGCTTGGCAATGTGATTGACCGCGTACTTTATGGCTACGTGCTTGATTTTTTGAATAATTCCTGTTGCGGTTTCACCAATCCGTTCGTCTATAATATCGCGGATGTGTTCATCTTTGCCGGGGCTATTGGTCTGATCTTTTTCACGGATGACAAGCAATCTGGTGCCAAAAAACGCCCCAAGACGTAGTGCGGGCAAAAACGACAGTGACATTGCCGCCCCGCCTGCGATATTGAGGGGCAGACCCGAAGGAGACGCACCATGCGCCGCATCGCTTTGTTCATTCTGTTGCCTTTGACTTTGGCGGCCTGTTCGGGTCAGGGCCTGCGCGATTTGCGTACGAATTCTGAAGGCCCCGATGAATTCATGGTGCAACCGGTCAAAGCGCTTGAGACGCCTACCGATTTGACCTCGCTTCCGACACCGACGCCCGGTCAGGCCAATCTGACAGACAGATCCGCGTTGAACGAAGGTATAACCGCATTCGGAGGACGGCCAGAGGCTGAGGGTGGCGGTATCCCTGCGGGTGATGGTGCCTTGGTGCGCCACGCGAGCCGCCTTGGCGTCGCATCAAATGTGCGTGAAGAACTGGCAGAGGAAGATGCGAAGTTCCGCAAGCGCAAAGTTCGGTTTACCGGCATTCGGATCGTCCCCGTTGATCGCTACAATCAGGCGTACAAGCGCCAGACGCTGGATCAGGACGCTGAAGCGCAACGTTGGCGTCGTGCGGGTGCGCGCACGCCATCGTCGCTACCTGCGTTACGGTAGCGCATTCCGCTCACATTTGCGCGGTCTGCCTTGAATGTGGACGGCAAACGCGTACCTAAGGTCACAAGTGTTCAGACCAAAGGACGAACTATGCCCCGATTTCGGATATTCGCAGCCCTTGTTGCTGCGTTCTTGCCTATCACTGCACATGCCAGCACCAACGAAGCGGTCACATATTTTACCCTCGACAACGGGATGGAAGTTGTCGTCGTAGAAGACCACCGCGCCCCTGCGGTGCAGCAAATGGTGTGGTACCGGGCGGGGTCAGCAGATGAGCCGAAAGGGTCATCCGGCGTTGCTCATTTTCTGGAACATTTGTTGTTCAAAGCGACAGACAAGATGGAAGCGGGTGAGTTTTCAGCTACCGTGGCCGCAAACGGGGGCCGCGACAACGCCTTCACCAGCTATGATTACACGGCGTATTTTCAGCGTGTCGCCGCCGACCGTCTGGAACTGATGATGGCGATGGAAAGTGACCGGATGAAGAACATCCGCCTCACGCCTGAGAACATCGCGACAGAGCGCGATGTCATCCTTGAGGAACGCAACCAACGCACCGAAAACAACCCCGGTGCGCTGTTCAACGAACAATTGAGCGCGTCGCAATACCTCAACCACCGCTACGGCGTTCCCATCATTGGTTGGAAGCACGAGATGGAGCAGCTTGATCTGCAAGACGCGCTTTCGTTTTATGAGACCTATTATTCACCCAATAACGCCATTCTGGTCGTTTCCGGCGATGTGGAGCCCGAAGAGGTGCGCCGCCTTGCCGAGAAATACTATGGCGTGATCCCTGCCAACCCTGACCTGCCTGAACGTCTGCGCACCGAAGAGCCGCCGCAGATTTCGGAGCGACGTTTGACATACCGGGACGCGCGTGTCGCACAGCCCTACGTTACACGGTCCTATCTGGCGCAGGAACGTGATCCGGGCGCACAGGAAACTGCCGCTGCCTTGACGATCCTTGCGGAAATCCTTGGTGGCGGGACGACATCGTATTTCGCGGAAAAGCTGCAGTTTGATACGCAAGTGGCCACCTACACGGGGGCGTTCTATCGCGGTTCATCGCTGGACGACACGACCTTTGATGTTGTCGTCGTTCCTGCCGCCGGTGTTAGTTTGCAAGAGGCCGAGGATGCGATGGACGCTGCAATGGCAGAGTTTATGGCAGAGGGTGTCGATGCAGAACAGCTGGACCGGATCAAACTGCAAATCCGCGCAAACCAGATCTATGCCCGTGATGCCGCCGACAGTGTCGCCAACCGTTACGGGCAGGCGCTGTCTATCGGGTTGACCGTTCAAGATGTGCAAAGCTGGCCGGATATTCTGGAAGCGGTCACTGCCGAGGATATTATGGCCGCTGCCAAAGACGTGTTTGATCGCAAGCAATCTGTGACCGGTTGGTTGATGAAAGAGGAGGCGACGCAATGAGACTGATTTACGCCCTGATCCTGACCTGTCTTGCAGCGCTGCCTGCGCGGGCCGACGTAAACATCCAATCTGTGACCAGTCCGGGTGGGTTGACCGCGTGGCTGGTTGAAGAGCCCTCGATCCCGTTTGTCGCGTTGGAAATCCGTTTTCGGGGGGGTGCATCCTTGGATGCGCCTGACAAACGCGGTGCCATTAATTTGATGACTGCGCTTCTGGAAGAAGGCGCCGCAGACATGGACGCGCGTGAATTCAGCAAAGCGTCCGAGGCGCTGGCGACCACTTTTGGCTTTGACGCCTCACATGATGAGGTTTCTATTTCGGCCCGGTTCCTGACAGAGAACCGCGAGGCGTCTGTCGCGTTGCTGCGGGCCGCCCTGAAAGAACCGCGTTTTGATGAAGCTGCGATTGAACGTGTGCGCGGACAGGTTCTGTCCATCATCCAATCGGATGCCAAAAACCCCAATGACATTGCCAGCGAGACGTTTAATGCCATGGCCTATGGCGAACATCCCTATGCCCATTCCATAAATGGCACGCTAGAGAGTGTCGCGGCCCTGACACGCGATGATCTGATTGCTGCGCATGCGGCCGTTTTTGCCCATGACCGCATCTATGTTGGCGCTGTCGGTGATATTACGCCTGAGGAACTGGGCGCATTGATGGATGAACTGCTGGGTGATTTGCCTGCGACAGGCGCACCGATGCCACCGCGCGCGGACGTGAACATTCCCGCTGGCGTTACAGTCGTGGATTTCGCGACACCGCAATCCGTAGCCTTGTTCGGGCAGCGCGGCATTGCGCAGGACGACCCTGACTTTTTCGCCGCGACGATCCTGAACCATGTGCTGGGGGGCGGGTCGTTTGAAAGCCGTCTTATGAACGAGGTGCGCGAAAAGCGGGGCCTGACCTATGGCGTTTATTCGTACCTTGCGCCACGCGATCTGGCGGAAGTGTATATGGGGTCGGTCAGTTCGGCCAATGACCGCATCGCCGAAGCGATTGACGTAATCCGCGACGAATGGGCCAAAGCCGCCCGCGACGGGCTGACTGAAAAAGAGTTGCAGGATGCCAAGACCTATATCACCGGGGCCTATCCACTGCGCTTTGACGGGAATGGGCCGATTGCCAACATCCTTGTCGGGATGCAGATGATCGGGCTGCCGATTGACTACATTGCCACGCGCAATGACAAGGTCGAAGCGGTGACAATGGACGATATCAGCCGGGTCGCTGCTGAGTTGCTTGATCCGGAAGGTTTGCACTTTGTGGTCGTGGGCCAGCCCGTCGGGCTGGAGACGACGACCTCGAACGGCGGTTAGGTTTTGATCGGGTGGCGGATACTGGTCCGCCACCCGATGAAATCACTCTCCGTATGGCACCCAGATGTTTTTGACCTCTGTTGATGCCTCAAGGAACGCTTTTCCTTCACCCACGGCACCCATCCAATCGCGCGCATGGCCGTGATTGACCCAGGTGCGTTTGAGGTTGCTGGAGGCTGATTTTTCCACTGTCTTGCTGAATTCCTTGGCGCTAAACGACCAGACCGCATCGACATCCATATGTCCGGCCATTGGTGCAGCCAGATCGGCATGTGCGCCTGTCAGAATGTTCACAACGCCCGCAGGCACATCAGAGGTCTCCAGCACCTGAATAAAATCACCCGCTGACAGCGGGAAAGGTTCTGACGCGGCAAGTATCACCCGGTTGCCCATCGCAATCGCAGGCGCCATGCATGATATCAGACCCAGCAGCGGTGCCTCTGCCGGACAAAGCGCACCGATCACACCCACAGGTTCTTTCATCGCCAAAGCCACGCCACGTATCGGCACGCCGTGCACCTGCCCATCATATTTGTCGGCCCATGCGGCATAGGTAAACAGGCGGCGCACACTGGCTTCAACTTCTTTCGCACCGCTCCGGCCACCCTGCATTGCGTCCAAACGCGCGGCGAACTCATCTCGGCGCGCATCAAGGTTTTCAGCGATGTAGTACAGGATTTGCGCGCGCAGATGGCCGGTCGTCTTTGACCAACCCTTGGCGGCTTGTGCAGCCTCGACCGCATTGCGCAGGTCTTTTCGGTTGGCGAGGCTCACATGGCCCAGCAAAGCGCCCGACTTGCCCCAGACGGGTGCCGAATAGCCGCTGTCAGGCCGTGCTTGTTTGCCGCCGATATACAGTTTTGAAGTCCGGTCGATCCCATCGCCCGGCGTGCCGTCGCCGGTAAACGCCTCAATCGTCGCCAGCTTTTTCACGGCCCCTTTGGGCTTGGTATAGCCGGACAAACCTTCCCACCCCCCTTCGCGACCAAAACCGCTTTCGCGCACGCCGCCGAAACCGGCAGCAGCGTCCATCAGGTTGGTGCCATTCACCCAAACGATGCCAGCCGCCAGTTTTGGTGCAATATCAAGCGCGAGGTTGATGTTTTCAGACCAGACCGTCGCGGCCAACCCGTAGCGGGTGTTATTAGCCAGTTGAACGGCCTCAGCCGGGGTGCGGAACGTGGTAGAAACCAGAACAGGGCCAAAGATTTCTTCCTGCATCAGCGTATCAGCGGGGTTCAGTCCCGTGATCAGGGTCGGTGGATAGTAACAGCCGATCTCTGGCACTGCCGTTTCAGCCACGAAAACCTCACCGGCGGTGTTTCGCGCGACCATCTCTGACACAGCGGCCAGTTGGACAGGGTCCACCAGCGCGCCGATATCAATGCTTTTGTCCAGCGGATTGCCCATGCGCAGCTTGCCCATGCGCGCGCGCAGCTTGGCATAGAACATGTCGGCAACCGGTTCATGCACCAACAGACGCGAACCTGCGCAACAGACCTGCCCCTGATTGAACCAGATCGCGTCAACCAGCCCTTCGACGGCGGAATCCAGATCGGCGTCATCGAACACGATGTAGGGGGATTTACCGCCCAGTTCGAGACTAAGTGCCTTGCCCGTGCCTGCCGTCGCCTCACGAATGCGGCGACCCACCGCGGTTGAGCCGGTGAATGCGACTTTGTCCACGTCTGCGGCAACGATCATTTCGCCGACGGCCCCGTCGCCTGTGACGATGTTCACGACGCCCTTGGGCAGGCCCGCCTGACGGCAGATGTCTGCAAACAGCAAGGCCGTGAGGGATGTGTATTCCGCAGGTTTCAGCACGACCGTGTTGCCCATCGCAAGCGCGGGCGCAAATTTCCATGCCAGCATCAACAATGGAAAATTCCACGGGATGATCTGGCCGCACACGCCCAAGGCCTGCGCGTCGGGCAGTTCGCTCTCCATCAGTTGCGCCATGCCTGCGTGATAATAAAAATGCCGCTGGGCAAGGGGCACGTCGATATCACGCGCCTCGCGGATCGGTTTGCCATTGTCGAGGGTTTCGAGCACGGCAAAAAGCCTGCTGTGCTTTTGCAACAAACGCGCCAGTGCATAAAGATACCGCGCACGGCCATGCCCGCCCAGTTTCTCCCATTTCCCCTGCGCACGCCGCGCGGCTTTTACGGCACTGTCGACGTCGGTTTGGGTGGCTTGTGTCAGTGTCGCCAGCACCTCTCCTGTTGCCGGGTTCTTGCTTTCAAAGCTGTCACCGGGGATGGTGAACGCGCCATCAATGAAATGACCAAACCGCCCGCCCTGATCGACGATCCACGCCAGCGCCTCTGCTGCGGTTTCGGGGGCCTGACCATAATCCATCGTTTCAAAAATTTCTGACACGCTCATGCCTTTGCCCTCACTCTTGTGTTCTGCTGCATCGCCATATGGCGCACCTTAGCTTGTCGCATGTCGGTAGCCTGCGGAATAATGACCGGTTACGTGATGCTCCAACTGCCGCTCAATGTCGTTCAACAGGGACGACGCGCCAAAACGAAACAGGTCCGGCTTGAGCCAGCGATCGCCCAGTTCCTCTTTCATCAAGGCCAGATAGGTTATGGCATCTTTGGCCTTTGATATTCCGCCGGCGGGTTTGTAGCCGACGCGCATACCCGTGCGGTCGTAATAGTCGCGAATGGCGCGGATCATCACAAGGCTCACGGGCAGTGTGGCATTCACGCTTTCCTTGCCGGTGGATGTTTTGATGAAATCCGCCCCTGCCATCATGCACACGACCGACGCGCGCGCGACATTGCGCAGCGATCCCAATTCGCCAGTGGCGAGGATGGCTTTTACATGGGCCTCACCGCATGCCGCGCGAAACGCCTGCATTTCGTCATAGAGCGCCTGCCAGTTTCCGGACAGAACGTGCCGCCGCGAAATGACGATGTCGATTTCGCTGGCGCCTGCTGCCACGCTCATTTCAATCTCTTTGATCCGCAATTCCAGCGGCGACAGCCCTGCCGGAAAGCCGGTCGAAACCGCTGCGATGGGAATGTTGGTTCCTTTCAGGGCTGCGCGCGCCGCCGGGATCATCTCATGATAGACACAGACCGCACCGGTGGTGATTGGCCCCATGCCCAGCTTGCCCAGCAGATCCGCCGATACAGGTTGCCGCGCCTTGGCGCACAGCCGCGCAACGCGCCTGTCCGTGTCGTCGCCTGACAAGGTGGTCAGGTCGATGCAAGTCACAGCCCGCAAAAGCCATGCGGCCTGATGTGCCTTTTTCACAGACCTGCGCGCGGGCAATGACGCGGCGCGCCGTTCAATCGCGGATGTGTTGGCCTGCACGCTCAGCACCCAGTTCAGGTCCAGCGGCATGCCCGGATTTCGCGGTTCTGTGACCTGTGGCAGGTGGTTGTGATGTGTCGTGGTAGCGGTCGTATTCGGGTGGGTCAGGGGCGAGGCCATGGGCATCTCCTGCAAGGAAAGGGACGGGTTTAACTGACACGCGCCATGCCGCCTTGGCAAGCACGCGGTCGTGACGTCAAAGCCTGCCCTGATCCCGATCAGAGCATTCGGTTGGGCGTATATCTGCGCAGAACACTGCCAATTCCCTGCCAAAGATGGTGCTAACCATAGTGTTTTTGCACCCAGATAGCACCAAACGAATCAAATTTGAGCTGATTCGCCATTTTTTGGGAAACCGATTCGTTTTTACTTTGACCTCCGAATCATCCTTATGCATATATAGGGCCGACAACCCAAAAGTGTGTGTAACTGGCAGTGAGCATACCAAATCTGGTTGTACGTCTTTGGGGGGCGCAATCATGTCAAGATGGACCATAGCGGTTACAGCGGGAATTTGCCTAAGCGCATCCGCGCTGGTCGCGCAGGAATATGTGACTGAGGCAAAGGCTTCATTCATTTTTAACGGTGAGCGGATCAAGATCAGCCGGGAGAACCGCGAGGTTGCCCGTTACGCGGAGCGGTTTGCCGCCGCGGGCGGCAGATGTGGCGCACCTTGTATCGTGCCAAGCCAAGTCGCGGATGGCGTGAAATCGCTGGATGAGACCGAAGTGCTGGAATTTCTGGTCACACAGGTGGCAGGCAATGCCGGTCTGATGGTCGATGCGCGGATGCCTGATGCCCGCGCACAGGGGTTCATTCCCGGCACTGTCAGTCTGCCGCACCCCACGCTAAGCCCCGAAAACGCGTTTCGCAAAGACATTCTGCGGGCGCTGGGCGTGCGTGAATTTGACGGTGTGTTCAACTTTACCGACGCCCGCAAACTGCTGGTATACGACAACGGTCCCAGCACCGATGATGCCGGAACCTTGGTCCGGCATCTTTTGAACGAGGGGTATCCTGCTGATTTGATCCACTATTATCGGGGCGGCATGCAGGTTTGGGCAGTCCTCGGCTTTAGCATTGAAGAGGGCACATCGTGAACACAGATCCATTTAAAGACCCGTCATCACCGAATGTCACTTTTGACAGCTATGTCATTCCAGAGAGCGTTCAGGTCGTGAAAGAACCCGCAAAACCGGCAGCGCCCCGAATGAACGCAACGGTCGTTGCAGTTTCGGTCATTGCCGTGCTGACGTTCTTGTTGGGGATCATGACGACATTGCAATTCATGGGGCCGCGTCAGGTTCTTGTGACCAATGCAGATGTGCAACCGGGCACTCAGGATCTGACCCAACTGGTCAGTGCCAGCTTGGCGGATCAAGACGAGGTATCCCGTCAAGAGACTGCTGATCTGCTTGCCACACCAACAGCGCCTGTCCGCGCAGAGCCCGGCTTGCCCGCGCTTGAAGCGGCTGTTTTGCAAGGCCTGACGCCCCAGCGCACCGTTGGCAAGCTGACCCAGGACGAGATGCTTCAGAAGTCAAAGGAAGCCATCGAGATCGTCAGCCGTAACAAGCTGCGCATGCTGCGCGAGGGTGTGTTGGCAGGGCTATACACCGTCGACAGTACATCAAAAGACGGCAAGAAGCGTATCGTTCTGACCACCATCAACGCTGAACTGACAGGGCATACGATGGCCAACCTTCTGCGCAAAGCAGGCGAAGACGGGTTGATCGAAATTCCAGCGTCATTGAGCACCGCCGAGGGCACAGTGGACATGGACACACTGCTGTTCAATCTGGTCCAGACGTCGCTTGCGTCAGACGGGACAACAGACGGGGCCGAAGCCGCCCGCGAGATGAGCCGCCGCGCTTTTGCAGCCTCCAGCGCAAAGACCCGCGATGTGAAGGGCGAACGCGTCTACATCGTTGAGCCGGGCGACAGCCTTGCCTACATCTCGCTTCAGTTTTACGGAAAGCCAAGCGAGTTTGACCGCATCTTCGAGGCAAACCGCAGCGTTCTTTCCTCACCGGACCGCATTCAGATTGGCCAGCGCCTAATAATTCCAAGCTAAAAATAAACACAGTCGCAGCAGTCAATTTGGCAACGGGCTGTCCTTCGGGGCAGCCCGATTGTTCTTGTCTAGCACGACAAAATAGCTGGGGATAACATGCGCTGCAAGCTGGCCGAACATCCGCTTTCCATGCTAGGTTTAGCGCTATGGCTGTTCCTGACCCCAACATAAGTGCCGCAGCACCTGTTATCCGACAGCTGGACGAGGCTGCAATCAACCGGATTGCGGCGGGCGAAGTTGTCGAACGCCCGGCTTCGGCGGTGAAAGAGCTGGTCGAGAATGCGATTGATGCAGGCGCTCGGCGGATCACGGTTGAATATGCGGATGGCGGCAAAACACTGATCCGCGTGACGGACGATGGATGTGGGATTGCCCCGCATGATTTGTCACTGGCCTTGTCGCGGCATGCGACCTCGAAAATTGACGGCAGCGATCTGTTGAACATCCACACCTTCGGGTTCCGGGGTGAGGCATTGCCATCGCTTGGCGCCGTTGGCCGGTTGCACATTGCCAGTCGGGCAAAGGGTGAGGCGGGAGCAGAGATTACGGTGAACGGCGGTGTCGAAAGCACGGTGAAACCGGCGGCGTTGAATGGTGGCACAGTTGTGACATTGCGCGATCTGTTTTTCGCCACGCCTGCGCGTCTGAAATTCCTGCGCACTGACCGCGCCGAAGCGCAGGCCATTGGCGATGTGATAAAAAGGCTGGCGATGGCTGAACCTTTCGTGCAGTTCACCTTGCGCGATGTGTCGGGCGACGGCACCGGCCGCGATGTGTTTCGCGTGGGCGCAGAGCAGGGTGATCTGTTTGACGCGTTACACGGGCGTTTGTCACAGGTTCTGGGCAAAGAATTTGCAGAGAACGCGTTGCCCATTGATGCAGAGCGCGAGGGGCTGCATCTGACCGGATTTGCCGCGCTGCCCACATATTCACGCGGCTCTGCGGTGACACAATATCTGTTCGTGAACGGACGTCCCGTGCGGGACAAGCTGTTGGTGGGTGCGCTGCGGGGTGCATATTTTGATTTCCTCAGCCGTGACCGCCATCCCGCTGCGGCGCTGTTTCTGGACTGTGACCCCACGCTGGTTGATGTGAACGTGCATCCGGCGAAATCCGAGGTCCGGTTTCGTGATCCGGGTCTGGCACGCGGGTTGATCGTATCTGCCTTGCGGCATGCGCTGGCCAATGCAGGGCACCGCGCGTCCACAACAGTGGCGAATGCCACGCTTGGCGCGATGCAGCCTGAACAATCGGGCGCACGGGTCTACCAGATGGACAGGCCCAGCCTTGGCGCGCGCACAGCGGCTTATGCGGCGCAGGCACCGGGGTTTGCAGAGACCGCCGATCCGTTTGGGCGTGTGGACCGGCCCGTCGAAATGGTCGACGAAACACCCGACAGGGCGCCGGATTATCCATTGGGCACCGCACGCGGGCAAGTTCATGAAAACTACATCATCGCCCAAACCGCGACCGGCATGGTGATTGTGGATCAGCACGCGGCGCATGAGCGTTTGGTTTACGAAAAGCTGAAACGGCAGATGGCAGAGACGGGTGTTGCCGCGCAGGCCCTGCTGATCCCCGAGATTGTGGAACTGTCGGCAAGTGATTGTGCGCGTCTGCTTGATCTTGCAGAGGAATTATCGCGTTTCGGGTTAGGGATCGAGGCATTCGGCGGTTCGGCCATTGCTGTCCGCGAAACCCCTGCGATCCTTGGCACGGTGAACGCGCGGGCGATGTTGCTGGATATTCTGGATGAACTTGCCGATCAGAACAGCAGCAATCTGGTCCAAGCCAAGATCGAAGCGATCCTGAACCGTGTGGCCTGTCACGGTTCCATCCGGTCGGGTCGCTGGATGCGCGCCGAAGAGATGAACGCGCTGTTGCGCGAGATGGAGGCGACACCGCATTCGGGCCAATGCAACCACGGGCGTCCCACATACGTTGAACTCAAACTGGCCGATATTGAACGGCTCTTTGGGCGGACATGATCCAGATTTCAGGACAGACTTACCAATGGGGCGATCCGATCGTCATTGCCGCCCTCATCGCAGCGGCGGTTGTTTTCTTGATCCTTGTTCTGTTGATCATGGCGGTCCGCGCGGCGGGGCGGTCTGCCCAGATGGCAGCACCTTTGTCGCAGCAGATGCAGATCCTTGGCAGTCATGTGCAGCAGTTGGGCGCGGGACAAGAGCAATTGCGCGGCGGTTTGCAGATGGTCTCTGACACGCAGGCCAACGCGCAGACGCAGTTGATCCAGACGATGGAAGCGCGGCTGGCGTCGGTGCAGCAACAGATGCAGGACCGCCTTGCTGATAATGCGATGAAATCCGCGCGGTCGCTGACCGATATGCAGGAACGCATGAGCATGTCGTTGCACGGATCTTCCAAGCAGACGACCGCTAGTCTGACGCTGTTGCAAGAACGCCTTGCCGTAATTGACAAGGCGCAGGACAATATCACCAAGCTTAGCGGCGATGTGCTGGGCTTGCAGGATATTCTGAGCAACAAACAGACCCGTGGCGCGTTTGGTGAAATTCAACTGACGGATATTGTGACCAAAGCACTGCCAAGCGACAGTTATTCGTTGCAAGCGACCCTATCGAATGGCAAACGCGCCGATTGCCTGATCCATCTGCCGAACCCGCCTGGTCCCATTGTCATCGACAGCAAGTTTCCGTTGGAAGCCTATGAGGCCCTGCGCAACGCCAAGACGGATTACGCGCTTAAGGATGCCGTCGCCAAAATGAAGGTATCTGTAAAAGCGCACATCAAGGCGATCTCAGAGAAATATATCGTTGAAGGTGAAACCGCCGACGGCGCGTTGATGTTTCTGCCATCCGAGGCGGTCTATGCCGAATTGCATTCCAATTTCCCCGAACTGATCCGCGAGGGGTTCGCGGCGCGCGTCTGGATCGTGTCCCCGACGACTTGCATGGCCACATTGAACACCATGCGTGCCATCCTCAAAGACGCTCGGATGCGCGAACAGGCAGGCGCCATTCGCAAGGAACTGGGCCTGCTGCACGGCGATGTTGAGCGGCTGGTCACGCGCGTTGGCAATCTGGACCGGCATTTCGGGCAGGCGCGTAAAGATGTGGACGAGATATTGATCAGCAGCGAAAAGACGGCCAAGCGGGCGGGACGTCTGCATAATTTTGATTTCGAAGAACTGGCGAAAGACACAGGCGAGCCCAGTGTTGTCCCCTTGACCGCGCCCGATTTAAAATAGCTGCACGCCGTCTGAACCTTGAAACCTGAAAATTGAGGTTAAGTTCCATTGCACGCTTTGTGTGCAGCATGCGGTCCGGGGGTCAGGAAACCAGGTATTTGGGTCTGATCCGGTCTCGTAATTCTTTTGCAAACCTTGCATAGCGGTAAAACGTCTAAGGAAAACAACGTATATGCCATTTGAAGCTGCCCCGACCGTTCCCGTATTTCCCGGACGGAAACAACGAAAAATTGCCGTAATCGGCGCAGGCATTTCGGGAATGGGGGCAGCGCACAGGTTGGCCGACACACATCAAGTGACATTGTTCGAGGCCGGTCACCGTCTGGGCGGGCATGCACGCACGGTCATGGCTGGAAAGAACGGCGATCAGCCGGTCGATACGGGGTTTATTGTGTTCAACTATGCGAATTACCCGCATCTTGCCGCGTTGTTTCAGGAACTGGATGTGCCGGTTGTCAAATCCAACATGAGCTTTGGCGCGTCGATTGATGGGGGGCGTTTTGAATATGCCCTGACCAGCCTCAATGCGATTTTTGCGCAAAAGCAGAACGCGGTGAACCCAAGGTTCCTGCGGATGCTGCGGGATATTTTCAAGTTTAACAAACACGGACTGAGGGTGGCAGAGGACAAGACGTTGACCATCGGGCAGTTTCTGGACGCACTGGGGACGGGATCGTATTTCCGGAATTATTACCTACTGCCGCTGTCTGGCGCGATCTGGTCGACGCCGACAGAAAAGATACTGGATTTCCCGGCGCATGCGATGATCACCTTTTTCAAGAACCACGCGCTGATGGGCGTGACCGGCCAACATCAATGGTACACCGTGCAGGGTGGATCGCAGTCTTATGTCTCGCGGCTTGAGGCATCTATGCGCAACAAGGGCGTGGATATCCGGCTGAGCGCCGGCGTTGATGCTGTCCGGCGGACAGAAGCAGGTGTCGAGGTCAAAACACATGGTGCGGACTGGGCCCAGTTTGACGAGGTGATATTTGCCACGCATTCCGATGACACGCTGGCGATGCTGTCAGACGCCGATGCCCAAGAACACGCGGCCCTTGCTGCCGTCAAATACCAGCCAAACGATGTGGTTTTGCATGCGGATACAGCGATCATGCCAAAACGACGCTCCACTTGGGCCTCTTGGGTCTATACCGAGGATAGCGATGCAGTTTCGGACAGGATTGACCTGAGCTATTGGATGAACTCGCTACAGCCGATCCCGATGGATGATCTGCATTTTGTCACGCTGAACACGAAACGCACCATCCGCGAGGAATTGATCTATGATCAGGTCACTTTGCGCCATCCGGTCTATGATCTGGCAGCTTTGGCGGCACAAAAAGACGTGGCGCGTTTCAATGGCTCTCGCAACACATGGTTCTGCGGCGCGTGGATGCGCAACGGGTTCCATGAGGACGGTCTGGCCACAGCGATGGATGTGGTCGATGCGATAGAGGGCATGCCGGCAGCGTCGCAGGCTGCCTGATGGCTACGCAGGTCGATCATATCCAAGGACAGACCTTTCATGGTCGCAAGGGTGAGACCGAAAATGCGTTCCGCTATTCCATTGACTATGTTTTATGCGATGCGGAGGCCGAGGTTGAAACGCCGCGTCTGTTTGGCCGCAATGCCGCTGGTCTGACGTCGCTGCAAGACCGCGATCACGGTGGCGCGCCGGGTGCAGGGTCCGGGGCCGTGTGGGTGCGAAATGTGCTCGCGGAGCATGGCATCGAAGGCGTGGCGCGGATTGAGCTTTTGGCACAGCCCCGTGTATTGGGGCATGTGTTTAACCCGGTTAGTTTCTGGCTCTGCCGTGATGCGCAGGATGCCCTGATCTTGGTCATCGCAGAGGTCAGCAATACGTTTGGCGACCGGCATTGTTATCTGTGCCACCATGATGACATGCGTCCCATCGCGCCCGATGATCATTTGACCGCGACCAAGATTTTTCACGTCTCCCCGTTCCAACCTGTCGAGGGGGGATATGTGTTCCGCTTCGACATTCGTGACGACCGAATTGGCATCTGGATTGACTACACGACCGGCAATGGCGGTCTGATCGCCACGTTGACCGGCAAACGCCAGCCATTGACCAACGCGGGAATTCTGCGTGCGATGTGGCGCAGACCGTTTGGCGCGCGCCGTGTGCTTGCACTGATCCATTGGCAGGCCGTCAAACTGTGGTGGAAGGGCGCGCCTTTCCGCTCGCGTCCGCTGCCGCCCGACCAAGAAATCAGCCGTTGATGTCTGTGCTTGCGCAGCGGTTGCCGTCCTATGCCCTCTTTGCCGCACTGCTGTCTGCGGCGGGCTTACCCATCTATATTCACGCGCCAAAGTTCTTTGTGGACAGCTATGGCGTATCGCTCGCGGCACTTGGGGCCGTGCTGTTTGGTCTGCGCCTGCTAGATGTGGTCCAAGACCCGCTTTTGGGGCGGCTGTCGGAACGCCTGCGGCACAGGCGCGGCCTTGCCGTGGGGATTGGTGCGGCAGTGATGGCCGCTGCAATGATCGGATTATTTGCTGTCACACCACCCGTTGCGCCGCTGATCTGGTTTGGCGCGATGCTGACGGTTGTGTTCTCGGCCTTCAGCTTTTTGACGATCTGCTTTTACGCCCAAGGGGTCGCCAAGGCAGACGCGATGCCCGGATCAGGGCATTTGCTGCTTGCGCGGTGGCGCGAAACGGGTGCGCTGTTAGGCGTCTGTGTGGCATCGGTTGCGCCCGTGGCATTGGGTGTGATCATGAACGCGCCGTTTGCAGGTTTCGCTGTCGGGTTTGCGGTGCTTGCGGGTGCTGCGGTCCTGTCCATGCGCGGTGAATGGCGTGATGCGGGCCTGCCTGCATCCACCGGGTTTGGCACGATCCTGCGCGATCCTGTAGCACGGAAATTGCTGATGATTGCCTTTGTGAACGCCGCACCGGTTGCGGTCAGTTCAACCTTGTTCCTGTTCTACGTAGAAATCGCGCTTGACGCACCGGGATGGGAGGGGGCGTTGCTGCTTCTCTTTTTCCTGTCGGCTGCGGGGGCCGCGCCGTTTTGGGGGTTTCTGGCGGAGCGTTACGGCGGCAAGCCGGTTTTGCTGTCCGCGATGGTTTTGGGCATCGTCGCATTTGGTGGCGCGCTGTTTTTGGGACCGGGCGATGCGATCTGGTTTGCATTGGTTTGCGTTGCCTCAGGTGCGGTGCTGGGTGCTGATCTGACCTTGCTGCCCGCGATGTTCGCCACCCGCATGGCAAAAATAGCCCCCTCTGCAGCCGAAGGGTTCGGCCTGTGGTCATTTGTATCGAAGTTCACATTGGCTTTGGCGGCTGTGGCCCTACTTCCCCTATTAGAAAACGCAGGATTGCAGACAGGTTCTGCGGAGAACCCGGATGGCGCTGTGCGCTTGCTCGTGTTGCTCTATGCCGGGGTTCCTTGCGTTTTGAAACTATTGGCCATCGCACTGCTTGCCAGTGTGACAGGACTGGAGGAGGCGCGATGACAGCATTTCTATATATACTGACCGGTGTCATCGTTACCACATTTGCCGTTCTGGCCCGCCGCCGTTTCGCCGCGTTCTACGGGCAGATGCCAGAAGATTATGACGACAGTTTTCCTGTTCTCGATATCAAAGAGCACCTCAAAGGCGAGATGATTTGCGAAGGCGTCATCTTTGGCCCTCTCGGGCGTGTGACAAGTTCTTTCGTGGCGCATTTCAACATTACGTGGGACGGTGACCACGGCGTTATGGCCGAGCAGTTCCACTATAATGACGGCACCACGCAAGACCGCGAATGGCGGATCACGCTGGGCCGCAATGGCCGTTTTACGGCGGATGCAGATGATGTGCCGCACACAGGCGTCGGGATCGTGGCGGGGTCATCGGTGCAAATGCGCTACCGGATCAGGCTGCCGGAAAACGCAGGGGGTCACGTGCTGAATACGGTGGATTGGATGTATCTGACGCCCGATGGCAGCATCATCAACCGCAGCCAATTCAGAAAATTCGGATTTAAAGTGGCAGAGCTGGTCGCGACCATCCGCCCAAAGGACATGACATGAGAGAGTGGCAGAACAAGCGGTATTGGTTGATCGGTGCAAGCGACGGTTTGGGTGCGGCACTTGCGCATACGCTGAACCGTGCAGGGGCCGAGGTGATCGTTTCGGCCCGATCAGAGGATAAGCTGGCAGCACTGGTGGCGGAATTGCCGGGCAAGGCGCGTTATCAGACGATTGATGTGTCCGACAACGACAGTGTTGTGGCCGCCGCCAAAGCTGTGGGTGAGGTAGATGGGGTTGTGTTTCTGGCCGGTGTCTATTGGCCTTTTGGTGCAAAAGAATGGAACGCCGATCAGGCTAACGCCATGGCGGATATCAATTTCACTGGATTGATGCGCGTGATGGGGCAGGTCGTTCCTGCCATGGTCGCGCGGGACAAGGGGCACATCGTCATCACCTCCAGCCTGACAGGGTTTCGCGGGTTGCCGGGGTCCATCGGCTATACCGCGTCCAAGGCTGCGACGATGTCGCTGGCTGAATGCATGTACGCCGATCTGCGCAAAACCGGTGTTGATATTCAGGTCGTCAATCCCGGCTTTATCAAGACACAGCTGACCGCCAAGAACGATTTTACCATGCCGTTCATCATGGAAACCGACGCCGCCGCACGCGAGATGTTCGAACATATGAACACCGACAAATTCAAAAAGAGCTTTCCTTGGCTCTTTTCGCTGGTGTTCAGAGGCAGTCAGTTTCTGCCAGACTGGCTCTATTTCCGCATATTCTCGTAGCTGGTTATAGGGTCAAATGTGCGCGCTGAAGACGGCATTTGCCCGCGCCCATACACCCGTCTGATCCGTCCCTAGGTCCAGCAGCGTGGGCAGCAGTTGTGCGGCGAAATCATCCGAGCTTTCGCGGGGCAACATCGAGGGCAGATTGTCGATTGCCATCACGTCCAGCGGTGGTGCCTCATGCACGCGCAACGCGGGCGCGTCCCATGTCGTGGCGCGGTCGTACACCTGAACGGGATTGTAATCGCTGTCGGGATCACAGGCGATATCGCCGATCACAGTCAGCTTGCGTGCGCTGGTTGGTGCATCAGCGGTGACAAACGGTGGTGTTCCGGCATTGGCTAGAATGCAGTTAAAGAACAGTTCATGTTCCAGAATTTCAGGGAACGGACCGCCATTTGCGGTTTCGGCCATGTCCCAGCCAGTGACTGCCACACCCATCGCAGCACATAGGTCTGAGGCGCCTGTGCCAACACGCCCCAACGCACCAATGATCAGGGCACTTGGCAGTGGTGTCCCCGTTTCGCGCAAGGTTTGGGCCAGTGCCGCGTTCAAGCTTGCCGCATCGGCGTAGGGCGAAACAGGCCCCGCTACCGCCCCGCGTTGCTGCGCCGCCCAGCACATCAGCGATACGGCAGCACCCGCATATCCCGCCCAATAGCCAAACGCAGCCACACGCCGTCCTGCGTCATTCACCAGATATTCGATGTCCAGCAAAGTGCCGCCGCCCGCCTTGAACCGGTCCAGCAAGACGCGCCCCGCGCCTTGGCCTTTGAACGCATGGCCGAACATGATGTGGCGGTGCCGCAAGGGCGTGCCATCCTCCGGCAATTCCTTGAGGCCGAAAATCACCGCATCTTGCGGCGCGTCCACCCACGATCCCGTTGCCGCGATGGCAGAGCCCGCGTCGGCGTAATCTTGCGTCGGAACACACCGTGTCTGGGATGCTTCAACCGTCACATCAAAGCCAGCCGCAATCAATGCCGCGGCGCCCGCTGGCATCAGCCCGACACGCGTTTCATTGGCGCGTTGTTCGGCACGGACCCAAAGGTGAGGATTGCTCATAACATACCTGCGCTGCGCATGGCTTTGACACTGTCGCGTGCTTCCATCCGGGCCATGAAGGCCGCGATCTTAGGATAGTCAGAGACGGCCACGCCATCCCCCGCCAGCCAGTTGCACACAATAAACAGATAGGGGTCCGCAACGCTGATCCGGTCGCCACAGACATAGTCGCCTTTGAAACACTCCGCCTCTACATAGGCCGCGCAGGCCGCCATTGTCTGGGGTACTTTTGCGGTCATGTCATCAAAGCTGGATTGCTGATCTGCCCACCGGCTACCGCGCATTTTATGGGCGTGCGCCACGTGAAATGTCGAGGCGAGATAATACATCACCGCGCGCATATGGGCGGCGTCCTCGGGTGCATCCGGCACCAGCCCTGCGCCCGGTGCGCATGCGGCGATGTAATCCAGCAACGCGCCGGTTTCCGTCAGCACATGACCTGCGTCTGTAACAAGGGTCGGCACGCGCCCCTTGGGGTTTATGGCTGTGTAATCGGGTTTGGTCTGATCGGCATCGGCAAAGCTGATCTTGACGGTGTCATAGGCAAGACCCGCCTCTTCAAGCGCGATTGCGACAGCGATCGAAATGGTGCCGGGTGCGTAGTAGAGTTTCATGATCATCAGACCTTTCAAATATGCGTTTGCGCAAGGCGGCGTTCTGCCGTGTCAAGATGGGGGACTGCGTTGAAGAGTACCGGCGACCAGTGCCCGCCAATCGGAAACAGACGGTGCATCGACGTGTGCATAATCGCCAATGCGATCCGCGCCATTGCAGGGATACCCAGACCCATCGCCTGGCTCATCGCCATTGAGATAAGCCCGCCGGAGGTGACGACCAAAGCCGGACCGCTGCCTTGTGCAATTTCGGTCAGGACGCTGTCGATGCGGTCGTGGAAATGCTGCCATGTTTCGGGCGCTTCCTCGATTTTGCCATCACGCCAATAGTTGAACACCATTGGCAGATGCTCGGTGAATGCGCCCTGTTCTGTCGGAAAGGGAATGCCGTGTTGCTGTTCCAACAGGGTCGCCAGCGTGAAATATTCCAGCTCGTTCAGGCGGGCATCGCGGGTCGCTGTCATGCCGGTTGCCATGCCATCTGCCGTCTCGATATGCCGCCGCAGGGTGCCGGTATAAAGCCGTGTGTGATGTGTGCCTGTGTCACGCAGATGCGTGCCCAGCCATCCGGCTTGTTCATGGCCCAGCGGGCTGAGCTTGTCATAGCTGACCTCGTCCTTGGCGCCTGAATTGGCCTGACCGTGACGGATAAGGGTGATGTGTGACATGGGCTCTCCTTGCGCGTTGGTCTGTTGATAGGCGATGGACGTTCGGGTGAAAAGGCAGGACTGGTATTTGTATCGGGGGCTGTGCCCCTGCGCCATAAAGCGGGTCGTCATGACGCCTATCGGAAACGACGCGTGGCGCAAAACTCTGGCAGGGTGTCGGGAATAGGGTCCTGCGCGGCGCGCGATTTTCGTATACCATGGCGAGACATTTTAGGAGACGGCCCGTGGCAGACAAGATCACCTTCACGCTGAATGGCGAAACGGTTGAGGCCGAAGCAGGTCTGACCATTTGGGAAGTGGCCAATGGTCGGGGGCTGAAGATCCCGCATTTGTGCCACAAGCCAGCACCGGGGTATCGCCCTGACGGCAACTGCCGCGCCTGTATGGTCGAGATTGAGGGCGAGCGCACGCTTGCCGCCTCCTGCATCCGCGAACCCGCTGAGGGGATGGTTGTGACCTCCAACAATGCGCGGGCCGAAAGTGCGCGCAAGATGGTGGTTGAGCTGTTGATGGCGGACCAGCCCGAGCGCGCGACAGCACATGATAAGTCGTCCCACATGTGGGATATGGTCGAGATCGCTGGTGTTGAGGGCAGTCGTTTCCCGAAGCTGGCAGAGGGGCGCATTCCGCTGCTGGATGACAGCCATGTTGCGATGTCGGTGAACTTGGATGCGTGTATTTCCTGCGGGCTGTGTGTGCGCGCCTGCCGCGAGGTTCAGGTCAACGATGTGATCGGCATGTCCGGTCGCGGGCATGACAGCTATCCCACATTCGATATGGCCGACCCGATGGGCGCGTCGTCTTGTGTGGCGTGTGGCGAATGTGTGCAAGCCTGCCCGACAGGTGCGTTGATGCCTGCGACTGTGGTGGACGAGAATCAGGTAGGCGATTCTGCGGATTTTGATTCCGAGGTCGAAAGCATCTGCCCGTTCTGCGGTGTCGGCTGCCAGATTTCGCTGAAAGTGAAAGACAACAAGGTGAAATACGTCGAGGGCATCAATGGCCCGGCGAACGAGGGGCGTTTGTGCGTGAAGGGCCGTTTCGGTTTTGATTACATCCATCACGACCACCGTCTGACGAAACCTTTGATCCGCCGCGACGATGCACCGGCCAAAGGCTTGAACGTTGACCCGGCAAACTGGCAGGAATTTTTCCGCGAGGCATCTTGGGACGAAGCGCTGGATTTTGCGGCCAAGGGTCTAAAGGATATTGGCGGTCGTGGTGTTGCAGGTTTTGGTTCTGCCAAATGTACCAACGAAGAGGCGTATCTGTTCCAAAAGATGATCCGTCAGGGGTTCGGCCACAATAACGTCGATCACTGCACGCGACTTTGCCATGCGTCGTCGGTTGCAGCGCTGATGGAAAATGTCGGGTCGGGCGCGGTTACAGCAACGTTTAACGAGATCGAGAACGCGGATGTGGCGATAGCAATCGGGTGTAACCCGATTGAAAACCACCCCGTTGCGGCAACCTATTTCAAACAGTTCACCAAGCGCGGTGGCAAGCTGATCGTGATGGACCCGCGCGGGCAGGCGCTCAAGCGGTTCTCGTCGCACATGTTGCAGTTCCGTCCGGGTACGGACGTGTCCATGCTGAACGCGATCATGCATGTGATCGTTGAGGAAGGTTTGTACGACAAGCAGTACATTGAGGCCTACACCGAGAACTGGGAGGCGGAGAAAGAGCACCTGAAGGACTTTGCGCCAGAGAAGATGGCAGAGCTCTGTGGGATCGACGCCGAGACCTTACGTGATGTGGCACGAACTTTTGCGGGCGCGAATTCTGCGATGATCTTTTGGGGTATGGGTATTTCGCAGCATATCCATGGCACCGACAACTCGCGCTGCCTGATATCGCTCGCGCTGATGACCGGTCAGGTCGGGCGCCCCGGTGCGGGCCTGCATCCGCTGCGTGGGCAGAACAACGTGCAAGGTGCGTCTGATGCGGGTCTGGTGCCGATGTTTTTGCCTGATTATCAGTCTGTTATGAATGATGGCGTGCGCTCGGCCTTTACGGATGTCTGGAAGTCCGAGGATTTCTCAAGCGAGAAGGGCCTGACCGTGACCGAGATCATGGACGCGGTGCATGATGGTGACATTACCGGCATGTATATCCTGGGCGAAAACCCCGCGATGTCGGACCCGGATGTGGAACATGCGCGTGATGCGCTGGCCAAGCTAAAGCATCTGGTGGTGCAGGATATTTTCATTACTGAAACGGCAAACTACGCCGATGTGATCCTGCCTGCGTCTGCATTTGCCGAGAAGTCTGGGACAGTGACCAACACCAACCGTCAGGTACAGATGGGCCGTGTCGCGGTGCCGCCCCCCGGTGATGCAAAAGAAGATTGGTGGATTGAGGTCGAACTGGCCAAGCGGCTGGGTCTGGGTTGGGATTATGCCGGCCCCGCAGATGTGTTTGCCGAGATGAAGCTGAACATGAAGTCGCTGGACAACATCACATGGGAACGGTTGGAGCGTGAAAACGCAGTTACCTATCCGTCGCTGTCGCCGACCGATCCGGGGCAGGCGATTGTGTTTGCCGATGGCTTTCCGCGTCCCGATGGGCGCGCGCGTTTTACGCCAGCGTCGATCATCGCGCCTGACGATGTGCCGGATGCGGAATATCCGATGATCCTGACCACAGGGCGGCAGTTGGAGCATTGGCACACCGGATCAATGACGCGGCGGTCCAAGGTGCTGGACGGGTTGGAGCCGGAGGCAAATTGTTCGCTGCACCCGTCTACCTTGCGCAAGTTGGGTGTGGCGCCGGGAGAGCATGTGCGCCTGACCACCAAGCGTGGATCGATTGAGATCATGGCGCGTGAGGACCGTGCTGTATCACCGGATATGGTGTTCCTGCCCTTTGCTTATGTTGAAGCGGCGGCGAATATTCTGACGAACCCTGCGGTGGATCCTTACGGAAAAATCCCGGAGTTCAAGTTTTCTGCCGTAAAGGTTGAAGCGGCGAATGTGAGTATTGCGGCGGAATGAGCCAAAGGTGCGCTGACGCGCGCGCGATTTTATTTTGCGGATGAGGGGGCTGTTTGCCCCCTCAAACTCCCCCAAGAGGTTTATTTGGAAAATTGAAGAGGGACGCTTGGCATGCAGATTGATGCGGCAAGGTTTTTGGCTGACCTGCATGAATTGCGGGCCTTTGGTGCGTCCGGTGTGGGCAAGGGTGTGGTGCGGCCTGCGTTTTCCGCCGCTGATATCGCAGCGAGAGAGTGGCTTGGTGCGCGGTTCGAGTACGCCGGATTGCAGGCGCATATGGACCCGATGGGCAATGTGTTTGGTTTGGCAGACGGTCCGTCGCTGTTGTTGGGGTCGCATTCTGACAGCCAGCCTGAGGGCGGATGGCTGGACGGCGCGCTGGGCGTGATTGCGGCACTAGAGGTTGCGCGGGCGGCCCGTGTCGCGGGCGGGCCTGCGGTTTCTGTTGTGTCATTTCAGGATGAAGAGGGGCGGTTCGGGGGCTTGACAGGATCGTCGGTCTGGAGCGGTAAAACGGCACTGTCTGAGGCTGACCTTGTGGCGGATTATGATGGGCTGAGCTTGGCGGACGCGCGTGCGGTTATGAGCGCGCGTGCAAAGGGTTGGGTTGATCCCGCGCAGTTTTGCGGATTTATCGAGTTGCACATTGAGCAGGGGCTGACCCTTGATGCCGCTGGTGAGCAGATTGGCGTGGTGTCCAAGATTGTCGGGACGCGGGAAATACCGATCACCTTTACCGGCCAGCAAAACCATGCAGGCACCACGCAGATGCATCTGCGACGCGATGCGTTTCAGGCGTTGTCAGCGTTCAACGGGTTGTTGAATGACCGCATGCGAAATGTAGTCACGCCAACGACTGTTTGGACCATCGGCCATGTGACGTTGCATCCCAATGCATCGTCGATTGTACCGGGGCAGGTGTCCTTTTCGATGCAGTGGCGCGATGGGGATGCTGACAGGTTAAAGCGTATGGAGCAGATCGTGCGGGAGACCGCGCAAGAGGTGGCACAGGCGCGCGGTATAGAGGTCGCGTTTGGTCCGATGTGGGCGTTGGAACCGGTCGAGATGGATGCCACATTGCGCGCTGCGTTGGAGCAGGGGGCGGAGGCAGTCGCACAGGGTAAATGGCGGTTGATGCCGTCAGGCGCGCTGCATGATGCGACGAATGTGGCACGGTTGATGCCGGTGGCGATGCTGTTTGTACCGTCCATTGGCGGTATCAGCCACGCGTTTGAGGAAGACACAGATGAGGCCGATCTGGTGGCCGGTGTTCAGGTGTTGGCCCGCGCTGTGCAGGCGCTGGGTTAGGGCAAGTCCTTGCGGAATGTGATGGATGTTGGTGCAGTATATCCGGCGTGTGATGTGCGCCCCACCTCCTGAAATCCCATCGCTGCAAAAGCCGCGTGGTTGCCGGTCAGTTCAATACGAACCTGCAATTCCAATACGGGCAGCATCAGCGCCTTTGCGCGCAGAGCGGCATGGTCGACCAACTGGCGTGCCAAGCCCTGACCTCGGTAAGGAGCGGCGACGCTGAGTTTACCAATATAGAGCGCATGATCCTTGACCTGAAAGACGGCGCAGGCGGCAAGC
>JAFMHE010000009.1:0-8696 GCA_017854675.1 Paracoccaceae bacterium
GGCAGGATTTCGGGGGTCGGGTTGGCGAGCGCAAAGATGATCGGGCGTTTGGCCATTTTCTTGACCATGTCTTGGGTCAGGACACCCGGACCGGACAGGCCAAGGAAGAGGTCCGCGTCGGGGATCACATCATCCAGCGTGCGCAGGTCGGTCTTTTGGGCGAATTCCGATTTGATCGGGTTCATGTCGACCTCACGGCCCTCATAGACCAGCCCGTTGATGTCACACAGCCAGACGTTTTCGCGCCGCACGCCCATTTTCAACAGCATGTTCAGGCAGGCAATGCCCGCCGCACCGCCACCCGTCGAGACGATCTTGACGTCCTCGAAATTCTTGCCTGCCACGAACAGCGCGTTTTTCACCGCGGCACCGACGACGATTGCCGTACCATGCTGGTCATCGTGAAACACGGGGATGTTCATCCGTTCGCGGCAAATGCGTTCTACGGTAAAACAATCGGGTGCCTTGATGTCCTCAAGATTGATCGCGCCAAAGGTAGGCGCCAGCGCACAGACGATATCGGCCAGCTTTTCAGGATCGGTTTCGTCCAGTTCGATGTCGAAACAGTCGATGTTGGCGAATTTTTTGAAGAGAACCGCCTTGCCCTCCATCACGGGTTTGGAGGCGAGCGGGCCGATGTTGCCCAGCCCCAGCACCGCTGTGCCGTTTGTGACCACAGCGACCAGATTGGCGCGCGATGTATAAAGCGCGGCTGTTGCCGGATCGGCGGCAATCTCAAGGCAGGCTTCGGCCACACCGGGTGAATAGGCGCGCGCCAGATCGCGGCCATTGGCCAGCGGTTTTGTCGCGCGGATCTCAAGTTTGCCGGGTTTGGGAAACGCGTGGTAGTCAAGCGCTGCTTGCCGGATGTTGGGCGTGTCGGACATTTTGGGTGGCTCCTTGAGAATTTAGTTTAGCGTTAAACTACTTTTGTCGTGCCGCCAAGTTGAAGCTGCGCGCGGGTCATTATGGGGTGTGCCCGGATCAGAGCCGCAAGTCAAAAGAGCGCGTGACAAGTGGCGCAGATGGCGGTTTTTGCGGGTCGCAAATAGCAGCGGAGTTTCCTATAGGTATAGGAAAGGGGGCCCCATGACGACAGATTTGCAAAAAGCAGCCGTGGACGTGCGCGAGAATGCGCATGCGCCTTATTCGAATTTCAAGGTGGGGGCGGCGATCCGGGGGCAATCCGGTGCCATCTATGCGGGGTGCAACGTCGAGAACGTTGCCTATCCGCAGGGAACCTGTGCGGAGGCCGGCGCGATTGCGGCGATGGTGGCCGCAGGCGAGAAAATCTTGACCGAGGTTTATGTGGTCGCGGGCAGCGAGATGCCGGTAACGCCTTGCGGCGGGTGTCGGCAAAAGCTGGCTGAATTTGGTGCGGGCGATGTCGTGGTGACCATGGCGACGACGGGCGGCGTTGAGCAAGTATCAACGCTTGGCGCATTGCTGCCCGGCGCGTTTGGCCCCGCGCATATGGAAGGTTAGAGAATGAACGCGCGCGGTATTTTGGCAAAGTTGCGGCACCGGCAGTCCTTGACCCGCGAGGAATTGGTGTGGATCGCGCAGGGTCTTGCCAGTGGCGACATCAGCGATGCGCAGGCGGGTGCTTTTGCGATGGGCGTTTGCCTGACGGGGCTCAGCGACATTGGCCGCGTGGCGCTGACGACCGCGATGCGTGATACGGGCGTTGTGCTGAACTGGGATCTGGATGGTCCGGTGCTGGACAAGCATTCAACAGGCGGTGTGGGCGATTGCGTATCGTTGATTCTGGCGCCGGCGCTGGCGGCTTGCGGGGCTTATGTGCCGATGATTTCGGGGCGTGGTTTGGGCCATACCGGCGGCACCTTGGACAAGCTGGAGGCGATCCCCGGCGTCAGCACGCAGGTCGATGAGGCGCGGTTGCGCCAGATTGTGGGCCAGACGGGCTGTGCGATTGTGAGCGCCAGCGCGGACATAGCGCCGGCCGACAAGCGGCTTTATGCGGTGCGTGATGTGTCCTCGACCGTGGATTCGCTTGATCTGATCACGGCGTCGATCCTGTCCAAGAAACTGGCCGCAGGGCTGGATGGTCTCGTGCTGGATGTGAAGGTCGGCAGTGGCGCTTTCATGAAGGATATCAAACAGGCGCAGGCCTTGGCAGAGGCGCTGACCAAAACGGCCAATGCGGCCAAATGCCGGACCACCGCGATCATCAGCGATATGAGCCAGCCTTTGGTGCCCAGCCTTGGCAACGCGCTGGAAGTGGCCGAAGTGATGCGGCTGTTGACCGGCAAGGGGCGCGGCCCGCTGGTTGATGTGGCCGCAGCGCTGGGCGGTGTCTTGCTGGCCAACGGCGGGCTGTCCGAAGATGTGCAGGCGGGGGCGGAGGCGATTGTGAAAGCGATCCGCAGTGGCGCCGCAGCAGAGCGGTTTGGCCAGATGCTGGCGCAGCTTGGCGGGCCGGTCGGATTTGTCGAGAACTGGCAGCGGTTTTTGCCTGAAGCGACGGTGATCCGTGAAGTGACGGCTTTGAAATCCGGCTATCTGTCTGCGATTGACGGGGAACGTCTGGGTTTGGCTGTGGTTGCGCTTGGTGGGGGACGGTTGGTCGAAAAAGACGTGATCAACCCTGCTGTGGGCTTGTCTGAGGTGGCCCGTTTGGGTGCGCGCATCGAAAAAGGGCAGACATTGGCCGTGGTGCATGCGGTCCGGTCCGATCAGGCCGATGCAGCCGCCGCAGAGGTCCGCGCGGCGATGGATGTGCAGGCGCAAAAACCGCAGGTGCCGGAGCTGATCCTTGAGAGAATAGGCTGATGGCGCGCGCTTTTCTGGTAGTGATGGATTCTGTTGGCATCGGGGGCGCGCCGGACGCGGATACATTTTTCAACGGCGATGTGCCGGATACGGGTGCCAACACGCTGGGTCATATTGCGCAGGCCTGTGCAGAGGGTCGTGCCGAAGCGGGGCGCAGCGGCGCGTTGAACGTGCCGCATTTGGCAGCGCTCGGGTTGTGGCAGGCGGTGGCATTGGCAAATGGTGAAGATGTTCAAGGCATGCCCAATGGCTGTTGGGGTGCAGCGACGGAAGTATCGCGCGGCAAGGATACGCCATCGGGCCATTGGGAACTGGCGGGATTGCCGGTGCCGTGGGATTGGCATTATTTCCCCGATACGCAGCCAGCTTTTCCTGCCGAATTAAGCGCGTTCGTGGCGCAGATGGCCGGGACGGACGGAATTCTGGGCGATTGCCACGGCTCTGGCACTGCGATCATAGACGCGCTTGGCCAGCATCATATCGAGACCGGCTGGCCGATTTGTTATACCTCTGCGGATTCAGTGTTTCAGATCGCGGCGCATGAGACGCACTTCGGGTTGGAGCGGTTGTTGGCATTGTGCGAAGCGGTGGCACCAAGGCTGCATGACATGAAAGTAGGGCGGGTGATTGCGCGGCCTTTCGTCGGCGATGCTGGGACAGGGTTTAGGCGGACAGGCAACCGTTGGGATTTCGCGGTCATGCCGCCCGCGCCTGTGTTGACCAACTGGGTTCAGGACGCAGGCCAGAAGGTATATGCCGTTGGAAAGATTGGAGATATCTTTTCGATGCAGGGCATTGATGTGCTGGTAAAGGGCACTGACGCTGAACTTATGGGTCATCTGGGGCGATTGGTTGAGGACGCAGAGGATGGCGCGCTGATCTTTGCGAATTTTGTCGAATTTGACAGTCTGTTTGGCCACCGGCGCGATGTATCAGGCTATGCGCGGCAGCTTGAGTGGTTTGACGCAGAGATTGGCAAGGTTCTGGCGCGTTTGCGACCGGGGGATATGATGGTGCTGACCGCAGATCATGGCAATGATCCGACGTGGATCGGCACAGATCACACGCGTGAACGGGTGCCGGTTCTGGTGGCGGGGCAGGCACGCGCGCCGCTTGGGCTGATTGGATTTCGGGATGTGGCGGCACTGGTTGCGGGTCATCTGGGGGTGCGGGTGCCGGATGCACCTGCGGCGTTGGGGGCCAGCCCCCAATCGGCTTAAGGCCGATTTCCCCCGAAATATTTAAGGCCAAAAAGAAAGGCTATCCGGCGCAGGTGCTTGTCATGCGGGTGTGCTTGGGTCAAAACGGCGTGAACCTAAGGGGGATCTTATGACTGACGCTGCGACCCATTTAACCGTTGTTGACCATCCTTTGGTACAGCACAAGCTGACCATCATGCGCGACAAAGAGACGCCTACGGCTGTGTTTCGCCAGTTGCTGCGCGAGATCAGCCAGTTGTTGGCCTATGAGGTGACGCGCGGTTTGCCGATGACCACAAAGCAGATCGAGACGCCGATGTGCGTTATGGATGCGCCTACGCTGGACGGGAAAAAGCTGGCGCTGATTTCGATCCTGCGGGCGGGCAACGGGTTATTGGACGGGGTGTTGGAGTTGATCCCGTCGGCGCGGGTCGGCTTTGTCGGGTTGTACCGGGACGAAGAGACGCTGCAGCCGGTGCAGTATTATTTCAAGGTGCCCGAAGGCTTGGATGACCGGTTGGTGATTGCAGTAGATCCGATGCTGGCCACGGGCAATTCATCAGTGGCCGCGATTGATTTGTTGAAAGAGGCGGGGGCCACTAACATCAGGTTCTTGTGCTTGCTGGCTGCCCCCGAAGGGATCGCGCGGATGAAAGAGGCGCACCCCGATGTACCGATTGTTACCGCTGCTGTTGACGAAGCGTTAAACGAGGTAGGCTATATCGTGCCCGGACTGGGCGACGCCGGTGATCGGATGTTTGGCACCAAATAGGCATATTGGGGTCGTTTTGCGAAATTATGCCCGTTAATCGGGCATGGACTTGGCGTGATTGGCTGGACTTAGGCGGCGGGCTGTAGCATCGTAAGTTGTATATTGATCGTGTGGGGGCACAAGATGAAGTTTTTTGGTCTAATTGCGGTAGGTGCACTTGCGGGTTTGTTGAGCGTGGGCGCGGCTGACGCGCAGATCCGCGAGCAGCAGCCAGCAGAGTTCCCCCCCGCGTCCTACAAGGGTAAGCAATACGTCGACAGCAGTGGTTGCGTGTTCATTCGTGCGGGCATTGATGGGGACGTGTCTTGGGTGCCACGTGTGTCACGGGCACGCAAGATTGTTTGCGGCTTTCAGCCATCGCTTGCGGCGCAGACAGCATCTGTTGCGCCGGCGCCCGCGCCAACGCCAAAGGAAAAACCCGTACAGATTGTTGTGGAGGCGGCCCCGGCGACTGCCGTTACACCCAGCCCGCGACCTGCCCCTAAACGTGTTGTCGCACCGCGTCCCGCAGCGCCGGTCGTTGTGCGCCAGACGGCACCCAAGCCTGCACCCGTTGCCAAACCGCGGGTTGTTGCAAAGCCGGTTGTCGTAGCAGCAGCACCGGAAGTGCGCGTGCCGCAGCCCAGTGGAACGGCATGTCCCGGCGCGTCGGCGATCTCGCAAAAGTATTTACAAACCACGCCCGGCCTACCGGTGCGGTGTGGTCCGCAAGGCGGCGCGATTGTTGCGGGTAAACCTGCGGCACAAATCAAGGCAGCGCCGAACAAGACTGTTGTGATACATGATCCGGTCCCGCGCGCGGTCTATGCCGAGACAGTGACTGCAACCACGCGGATTGCACCCAAGCATGTGGTTCAGAACCGCGTAAACACGCAAAACACCAAGGTTCCGCATGGATATACCGAGGTGTGGACCGATGACCGGTTGAACCCCAAACGTGCCGAGCAGAACCTGCAGGGCCGGAGTGACATGCTGTTGATCTGGACCCAGACTGTGCCGCACCGTCTGATTGAACAGCACACCGGAAAAGACGTAACGGCATCGGTGCCGTTGATCTATCCCTACACCAGTGTCACAGAACAGCGTCGTGGGTTGGGCGAAGTTACGATTGTGCAACGCGATGGTCAGACCTTGAAGCGGATTGTGCGACTGAAAAAATCCGGGCAGGCCGTGCGCCAGCCGGTTTATTCGAGCCGCTCCACACCGGTTGAGCCAAAGGTCAAGAAAGTTGCGAAAGCGCCAGCCGTTCAGGGCAAGAAGTACGTACAGATCGGCACATATCGCAACGCCGCGAATGCCCAAAAGGCGGCGCAGCAGATCGCGCGGATGGGCATGCCTGCGCGGATCGGCAAGCACCGCAAGGGTGGAACGTCTTATATGACAGTGCAGGCCGGGCCATTTGACGGATCAGACCGCGTGCGAAACGTGCTGCGGCAGATGCGTGATATCGGGTACACGGATGCGTTTGCCCGCAATTGATTAAGCCGGTCGCGGACCAGCGCCGGTAGAGAGATGTGGCCAGTCGGAGATGATCCGGCTGGCCATTTCTTTGGCCCATAGCCTGTAAAGGATGGCAGAGGGATGAAAACCATCGCTGGCCATCAGGTCGCTGCGCGGCTCCACCGCGAAGGGGCGGTAGCAAATATCGGGATTTGCCTTAAGGCTGGCAAGTAATGCGGTCTCCAGCTTTTTCGCGTGGCGTCCAAGGGTCCAGCGCAGCGGGTTTGGCAGCAGCGGAAAGTGCTCAAGCGGCGGCACGCCAGAGAGGTAAATCCGCTTTGGCGCATAAAGTGTGTTGATGCGGTCAAAAAGACGGTGCTGTTGTTTTACCCAAGTGTGGCGCGGGATCAGGCGGGTCACGTCGTTCACCCCCAGCGCGATGACCACGATGTCTGAGGGAAGGGCGCGGGCGGTTTCGAGCCGGGTGTATGTGCTATGTGTGGTTGCACCGATCAGCGCATCCAGATGCCATTCCACGCTGAAATCAGATGCCAGTGCCAAGGCAAGCTGGCCCGCCAACGCGTCGTCTTGGGTCGTGACGCCGACACCTGCGGCTGAACTGTCGCCGATGATGCGCAGCCGCAATATGGGGCCTGTGCCGGTCGTGCCCTGACGGGGACCGGCGGCCTCGGGCAGGCTTTGCGCGGTGCGGCGCACGCGCAGGGCTTGTGCAAGCAGGATCGGGGAAAGGACGAGCCGCGCCAGCGTGTCATGCATATTAACCGCCACAAATGTTTTGCAGGCGTAGCCAGTTGGGGTCTGACATCAGGGGCTCTGTCAGTTTGCCATTCATCGGGTCGCCCTCAATCAGCCGCAAGGTGGTTTCGCCGGTGATGTCGCGGGCGCGGGCATAAGGCGTGCTGCGCAGAGAGGCCGCCGCAAAGCGGGCGGTTTGGCGGGCAAGGTCCGGTTCAACCACCGGCGTCGTCATCAGAAATTGGGCGTACCCATCAAGTGCGGCAGGTGACAGATCGCCAGTGGTGACAAGGCGGAAGTTTTCCCAGATGCCCGTGTTTTCAAGCAGATGGCGCAGCGGGTCTTTGCCATCGCGGCGGGCCATTTCGGTAACGATATAGCCGGCCGCAACATCTGGTTCCTCGAAATCCTCGATCACGCTGCGGTTCAACAAGATAAGCGCACCGGGTAAATGCAGGCTGGCGCGGCTCATGTTTGGTAGGACGGCAAGGTTGCCTGCGTTCAGACGTTGCGACAAAAGGGCCAGCGCCACGTTGCCTGGCGGGTCGGCGCAGCGTGGTCCGGACACCCGTTCAATGCGGCGCAGCAATGCCGCGCCGATCTGGACGCGCTTGACGTCTGGCACCACGGTCAACGTGTGATCCTGCAACGCGCCGGGCAGCCAAAAGTAGGCAATGCCTGCGACAGCCAGAACCGAGAGCAGCATGCCAAAGCTGCGCAAACGACCGGGACGGGGGCGGGAGCGGTCGATCACGCGGCGCAGGGTTTCGATGGCCTCGACCATCTCAGCCTCGGAGGCGGGCAGTTCCAGCGTTTCACCGGTATCGCCATCGGGGTGGTAAAGGGCCGGTATCACACCGGGATTGCCGCGTTCCACCGCAGCAAGGGACCAATGCGCCAGCGGGCGGTCATTGGTGTCGGTGATCACAAGCGTCGCGTCCCCGATAGAGACGATCACCTCACGACGCTGGGCATCCGGGGCGGCACGCCACAGGCCAGTTGCTTCAATCCGGGCGTATTTTGCGAGCGCCGTCATGGGGTGCTTTGGCCTGCCTTTCGTTTTAAGGTGAGTGTAACATTTGCGTGGCGCGGGGCAATGGGCCCGTCTGCCAATAAGGATCAATGTGATGCAAGAGCTTGGGGTTTCGCCTGCGGATGCGGGAGATGTGGCAGAGATAGCCGAGATGTGGCACGCAGGCTGGCATGACGGGCATGCGGAAATTGTATCGCCAGCATTGGTTGCCACGCGCACCCCGGCTGAATTCAAGGCGCGGGTGGAGACGCATTTGCATCATACTTATGTTGCGCGCTTGGGCGGTGTGCTGGCCGGATTTTACATGCTTGAGGGCGATGAGGTTTATCAGTTTTACGTAAGCGGCGCGTTTCGCGGTCAGGGAGTGGCGGCCCGCTTGATGGCCGATGTCGAGATCGCGCTTGGCGGGCGGGTTGCCTGGCTTGCGTGTAGCGTTGGTAATGACCGCGCTGCACGGTTTTACGAAAAAGCGGGCTGGACCCGTGAAGGCGTGGAAAACTATACCGTTGAAACGGCAAGTGATCCGATTGATGTGGCCATCTGGCGGTTTGAGAAAGACTTGCGTTGATCAGATGGTTTCGGCGAGTTTGCGCAGTTCGAATTTCTGTATCTTGCCGGTCGAGGTCTTTGGCAATTCCTGAAAAATCACACGCTTGGGGGTTTTGAACCCGGCGAGTGTTTGGCGGCTGAACGCAATCAGCGC
>JAFMHE010000009.1:9054-11101 GCA_017854675.1 Paracoccaceae bacterium
TCCGCGTCCGTGACGGTGATGTGGTCCATCATCGGCATGGCGACGCCTTGGCGTGCTTTGATTGCGGCGCGGGCGGATTGATCAAGGGTGTCCCAATCTTCCGAGCGCCACAGGCATTCAGTGACATGGCCGTAAGTTTCGGTCAGCCCGTAGACTTGGGTGACGTTGAACCCCAGTTTTTCTATTTTCGACAGGGTCGCGGGGGCGGGCGGTGCGCCTGCGGTAAAGACTTCGACCATGTGGTCAAAGGCGCGCCGGTCGGCTTCGGGGGCGTTCACCAGCATGTTCAGGACGATGGGCGCGCCGCCGAAATGCGTTACGCCCTCATCCGCGATGGCGTCATAGATTGCGGGTGCTGTGATGTCGCGGCAACAGACCAGCGTACCGCCCATCAGTGGCATCATCCATGTGTGGTTCCAACCGTTGCAGTGAAACAGCGGCACGATTTGCATGAACACCGGGTGCAGGGTCATGCGCCAAGAGATCACGGTGCCCATCGTCATCAGATACGCGCCACGGTGATGGTAAACGACACCTTTGGGGCGACCAGTGGTGCCGGAGGTATAATTCAGCGCGAGGCTTTCCCATTCGTCCTGCGGCATCTGCCAAGAGAACGCTGCATCGGCGCTGGCCAGCACTGTTTCGTATTGCGGATGGCGTCCTGTTGCGGGGAAGCCTGCGGGCGCGTCGGGCACTTCGATGATTTGGGGCGCAGGGCCGTCCATTTGCGCGATAGCGGCCTCGGCCAGTTCCAGAAATTGCGTGTCAACCAATACAACTTTGGCACCGCCGTGTTCAAAGATGTAGGCGACAGTGGCCACGTCGAGGCGGGTGTTGATCGTGTTCAACACGGCACCGCAAGCAGGTACGCCAAAATGCGCTTCGGCTTGCGCGGGCAGGTTCGGGATCAGCGTCGCGACCACATCACCGGATTGCACGCCCATTTTAACCAAGGCAGAGGCCAGCCGTGTGCAGCGGTCGTGGTATTCTGTGTAGGTGACGCGGTGATCGCGGTAGACGACGGCCGTGCGGTTGGCGAACACGGATTTCGCCCGTTGCAGGTGCGACAGGGGCGACAGCGGCACATAGTTTGCGGCACATTTGTCCAGTCCGGTTTCGTCTTGCATCCAGCCCATAGTAGACCCTCCCTTTCGGCGCGTTTAGGATTGAGTATTGCGGTGTCGTCCCGACTTTGGAAGGGTGAAAATGGACAAGCTAGGGATCAGCATGTGGAACAGTCGGTAAAACCGGGCCTTGCAGCAATTACGGTGCTGGGCGGGATGGCCGCCCTTGGGCTGACGGATAATTTTGTGCCGTATATTTCGGAACGCGGGTCACTGTGGCAGTTTCATTTCGTGCGCTCGATTATGGCATTCGCGGTGCTGGGTTTGATTGTGGTGCTGGGCTTTGGCTCTTTGTGGGCCAAGCGCCCCATCGCGGTGCTGGGGCGCAGCCTGTTTCAGGCGGGCGCGATGCTGATTTACTTTGGTTGTTTGTCAGTGTTGCCGATTGGCGTGGTGGTGGCGGGCCTGTTTACGGCACCGCTGTTTGTGGTGCTGATTTCCATTGTGTTTCAGGGCAAGAGCGTCGGAGCTTTCCGGTGGACAGCCGTGGTTCTGGGCTTCATCGGCGCGCTGATGGTGATCCGGCCTGATCCTAATGCACTCGATCCGGTGGCATTTCTGCCAATTGTTGCGGGGCTGCTTTATGCGATTGGTGCGGTGGCGACGCGGTCGTGGTGCGAAGGGGAAACCACGCTTTCGTTGACGGCGGGATTCTTTGGGATGCTTGGGGTGTTCGGTCTGATTGGCATGGTGGTGATCAACGGTGATGGCGCGCCCGTGGGACATAGCGGTTTCGTGCTGCGCGCATGGGGACCGCTGGATGCCGAGATGCTGTTTTGGTTTGCGGTGCAGGCGGTCGGATCGCTGATCGGGATCGGCTTGATCTTTCGCGGGTATCAATTGGGCGAGGCCAGTCAGGTCGCGGTTTTTGAATATTCTTTGCTGGTGTTCGCCAGCTTTTGGGCGTGGATTTTGTGGGGGCA
>JAFMHE010000009.1:11518-41082 GCA_017854675.1 Paracoccaceae bacterium
GAACAGGGGTTTGAGCATTCTGCGGTGGCGCTGGCTAAGGCGACGGATTTTGAGGGGTTTCTGCGTGATAAGGGGACGCAAGCCGCGCAGCATAACGCGCCCGCGTCGGCGTATATGCGCGATGTGAACGGGGTGGAGCAGTGCAATGCTTACATCCGGTTGGAACATTTTTCGGAAGATGCGGCGCCATTGATTGAGCATTTGGGGTTTGATCTGGTGTTGCCGCACGAGAATGCGTCGGAGCGCGAGCGCGTCTATCAAAGGTATTATTCTGACGAGACGCGCGAGATTATTGCGACCTGCTGCGCGGAGGATATTGCGCGGTTTGGATATACATTCGATTGATCTGAAAGGCCCTTTAAACGCAAAACGCCCCGGAGATCATCCGGGGCGTTTTGTTTTCATTGCGCGCTTATTAAGCCGCCGCTGCTTCACCACCAAAGCGGCCATAGAACGTCTGGTTCTTGGCGGCCATCTCGCGCAGCAGATCAGGGCAGGCAAACCGTGGTCCAAACTTGGCTTCCAACGCGTCGCACCGTTCGGCGGCGTATGGTGTGCCGATCATGTCGAGCCATGAGAACGGACCGCCCGACCAAGGCGCAAAGCCCCAGCCAAGGATCGCGCCCACGTCGCCTTCGCGGATGTCCATCAGCACGCCCTCTTCCAACGCGCGGACAGCCTCCAAGACTTGCACGAACATCAGACGATCCTGAATTTCCTGCAACTCGGGCTGTTCATCGGCCAGCGGGTATTTATCGTGGATGCCCTGCCAATATCCGGTGCGCTTGCCCTTTTCGTCGTAGTTGAAATAGCCTGCATTGGCTTTGCGCCCCAGACGTCCTTCGTCTTCCATCCAGACGATCAGATTGTCGGCCTCGGACGCAGGATAGGCGTTGCCCATCGCGGCCTTTGAGGCACGCATGATCTTGGTCGCCAGATCAATCGACGTCTCGTCACCCAGCTGGATCGGACCGACAGGAAAGCCCAACAACTGTGCCGCGTTGTCGATCAGCACAGGTGCCACACCTTCGGTCACCATGCGCGTCGCCTCACCACCGTAAGGGATGATGCAGCGGTTGGCGTAGAAGAAGCGCGCGTCGTTGACCACGATCGGCGTCTTGCGGATCTGGCGCACATAGTCGAGCGCTTTGGCCACGGCACGGTCACCGGTCTCCTTGCCGCGGATGATCTCCACCAGCGCCATCCGCTCAACCGGGGAAAAGAAGTGGATGCCGATGAACTGGTCCTTGCGCACGGACGCCTCTGCCAGACCGGTGATCGGCAGGGTCGAGGTGTTGGAGGCAAAGATGCAATCGTCAGGGATGATCGCCTCGACCTTTTTGGTCATCTCGGCTTTGACGCTTGTGTCCTCGAACACCGCTTCAATGATCAGGTCGCAGCCCTTGAGCGCGTCCAGATCGGAGGTTGCGTTGATCAGGGCAAGTGCGGCCTCTTTCTTTTCTGCTGTGGACTTGCGACGGGCGATACCTTTGTCAAAGTAGCTTGCCGCATAGGCCTTGCCCTTGTCGGCAGCTTCTTGGTCGCGGTCGATCAAGACCACTTCGATGCCTGCCTGAACCGACACAAGCGCAATGCCCGCACCCATCATGCCGGCACCCAACACGCCCAGCTTTTTGACGCGCTGATCGGGGATGCCTTCGGGACGCACAGCGCCCTTTTCCAGCGCTTCCTTGTTGAGGAAGAGTGAGCGGATCATCGCGGAGGATGTCGGGTTCATCAGCACAGAAGTAAAGTGCCGCGCTTCAATGCGCAGGGCGACGTCGAAAGGCACCAGCGCGCCTTCGTAGACCGCTGATAGCAAGGCTTTGGCCGCAGGGAATGCGCCTTTGGTCTTGGCGTTGACCATCGCGTTGGCACCTACGAAGGTCATGAAACCAGCAGGGTGATAGGGCGCGCCGCCGGGCATTTTGTAGCCCTTCGCGTCCCATGGCTTCACCAGATCGGCGTCTTTGGCGTTCAAGACCCATTCTTTGGCGGCTGCAACCGGATCGGCGGCAACCTCGTCGATGAGGCCCGCTTTGACAGCAGCGGCAGGGGCAATCATCTTGCCCTCAAGCAAGAACGGGGATGCGGCCATCGCGCCCAGTTTGAAGTTCAAACGGGTTGTGCCACCGCCGCCCGGGAAAATACCGACGAGGATTTCAGGCAAACCGATGCGCGCCTTGGGGTTGTCAGCCGCAAAGATACGGTGTGTGGCCAGCGGCAGTTCAAGCCCGATGCCTGCAGCGGTGCCGGGCAGGGCAGATGCGATCGGCTTGCCGCCTTTCAGTGTCTTGGGGTCCATGCCCGCACGCTCAATCTTGCGCAAAAGCGCGTGCATGCGCATCGTGCCGTCAAACAGACCCTTGGCCGGATCATCGCCCGCGTCGGCGCGCATTTTGGCAAGCAAGTTCAGGTCCATGCCACCGGCGAACGAGCCTTCCTTGCCCGAGGTGATCACCACACCCTTGATAGCGTCATCGGCGAGCGCTTCGTCAATCAGCGCATCGAGCTGATCAAGTCCGTCGATGGACATGACGTTCATGCTTTTTCCGGCAACGTCCCATGTGATCACGGCTACGCCATCGGCGTCTGTTTTCATTGTAAAATCGGTCATATGTCTCTCCCGTATTGGGGTTTAGCGGTGCGACTCGTAGTCGGCGAATTGAACGAGCAAGGTTTTGATCAACGACAACGTGGCATCCACGCCTTGGTCGCAATCCTCCTTGCTCAGCAGGATGCGTTTGAACTGGTCAAAGTCTTGCCGGTCAATCGGATCGCTTGGGTCATCGCGGTGCTTAAAAAACAACGGCGGCGTGTTCTGGTAGAGACGCACGTAATCGCCATTGTTTTCAACTTTCAGCTTCAGGTCGGGCAATCCGAAGGCTGCGGCCTTGGCCGCAACCTTGTGAAAGGGGTGATTTCCAGCGGCCATCAGACGCGCTCGATGATTGTGGCGGCACCCATGCCGGACGCGATGCAGAGGGTGGCAAGACCGACTTCTTTGTCAGAGCGCTCAAGCTCGTCCAGCAGCGTGCCGATGATCATTGCGCCTGTCGCACCAAGCGGGTGACCCATCGCGATGGAGCCGCCGTTGACGTTAACCTTAGCGTGGTCGACATCGAACGCCTGCTCGAACCTCAAAACGACAGAAGCAAAGGCTTCGTTCACTTCGAACAGGTCAATGTCAGAGATGTTCATGCCGTTGTCAGCAAGGATCTTTTGGGTGACCGGGACAGGGCCGGTTAGCATGATGGTTGGATCTGTGCCGATTTTCGCGGTTGCACGGATGCGCGCGCGGGGCTTGAGGCCGTATTTCTCACCGAATTCCTTGTTGCCGATCAAAACCGCCGCCGCACCGTCCACGATACCGGACGAGTTACCCGCATGGTGGATGTGGTGGATTTTCTCAAGATGCGGATATTTCAGCATCGCGACCTTATCAAAGCCGGGCATGACCTCACCCATCGCCTGAAACGCGGGGTTCAGGGAGCCAAGCGATTGCATGTCCGTCTGCGGGCGCATGTATTCGTCGTAAGACAGGATCTCGAGACCGTTCTGGTCGCGGATGGTGATAACGGATTTTGCAAAACGCCCCTCGTCCCAAGCAAGTTTGGCGCGGCGCTGGCTTTCCACTGCCATTGCGTCGGCCTGATCGCGTGTGAAGCCATATTCAGTCGCGATGATGTCAGCAGAAATACCCTGCGGGACAAAGTATTTCTCCATCGCGAGGGACGGGTCAACTGCAATCGCGGCACCGTCACTGCCCATGGCGACGCGGCCCATCATCTCAACACCGCCGGCAATATACGCCATACCGGCACCACCGCGCACCTGGTTCGCGGCGATGTTCACGGCTTCCATGCCTGATGCGCAGAAACGGTTGATTGCGAGGCCGGGAATGCGTTCGTCCAGATCAGAGGCGAGCACGGCAGAGCGCGCAAGACAGCCGCCCTGTTCCATGACTTGGGTCACGTTGCCCCAGATCACGTCTTCGACGGCGTGGCCTTCGAGGTTGTTGCGCTCTTTCAGCGCATTCAGCGTCTGGGCAGAGAGGCGCACGGAGGTGACCTCGTGCAATGCGCCGTCTTTGCGGCCTTTGCCACGCGGGGTGCGCAGGGCGTCGTAGATATATGCTTCGGTCATGTTGATGATCCTTTTCGTTTAGGCGCGGTCGGCAGGGTTATGTTTTGTTACGCCCGGTCGGCGGGCGAGCCGGGCATCAGGTCATAGGGCGCTTTCCAGCCCGGTGTGTCGGAGAGGCGCGTGAGCCACGCGTCGATGTTCGGGAACGCGCTGCGGTCAAAGCCGAAAGGCTCGGGGTAATAGAGATAGCCACAGCAGCTGAGATCGGCATTGGTGATGCCGTCACCGATGATCCAATCGCGGCCCTCAAGATGGTCGTTTAGGACAGCATAGGCGCCGGCAAGGCGGCCTTGGTTGAAGGTGATAACCTCTTGGGGGCGTTTGTCTGCGGGCAAGAAGTTCATCAGGAAACGGGTCACGCCCGCCATCGAACTGAGTTTGTGATTGTCCCACAGCACCCAGCGCAGAATTTCGCGGCGCTCGGTGGCGTCTTTGCCGCCGAACTTGCCGGACTTCTCCGACACGTAGTCTTGGATCACGCCGGATTGGGTCAGGCGGATGTCGCCGTCGATCATGACGGGTGCTTCGCCCATGGCGTTTACATCAGTACGGTATTGGGGTGTGCGGGTCTGACCGCCGAAGAAGTCCACTTTGACAGGCTCCCAGTCGAGGCCGGAGAGTTCAAGGGCGAGGGCCGCTTTGTAGGCATTGCCGGATTCGCCGAAGCAATGGAGCTTTATCGTCATGTGGTGGTCCTTTTGGTTAGATCGCAACCGGGGGTTTCACACCCCCGGACCCCCGAGGAGGTTTATTTTGAAAATTGAAGAGGATCAGGTTTGTTCAGATATTCTTAACCATCCTTTGCCAGACTGAGCGGGCCCGGCAGACTGGAGAGTTGAGCCGGGTGAAAGTTGAAGCTCTGCCGCGCTTTCGTGTGTAATGCGCGGGGCGTGGCGGAGTGGATCACTTTCTTATCCCTTTCAATTTTCTAAACAAACTCAATCCTGCCGGATCAACGGGGCAAGCCAGTTGCGTTTACAGGTTGCGCGCGATGAGCTCTTTCATGATTTCGTTGGTACCGCCGTAGATGCGCTGCACGCGGGCGTCTGTCCACATCTCGCCAATCGCGTATTCTTGCATAAAGCCGTAGCCGCCGTGCAGTTGCAGGCATTCATCCAGGACTTCGCCTTGGGTATCTGTCAGCCAGTATTTCGCCATGGCCGCGCGGTCGACTGTCAATTCGCCGCGCAGGTGTTCCGCGATGCATTGGTCGAGAAACGCACGCGCAACTGTGGTTTTTGTTTTGCATTCCGCCAGCTTGAAACGGGTGTTCTGGAATTGCAGGAGGTTATCGCCGAAAGCTTCGCGTTCTTTGCAGTAGGCGATGGTCCGCTCTACGGCGCCTTCCATGGCACCGACCGCTTCGCAGGCGATGATCAGACGCTCTTGGGGCAGCTGCTGCATCATCTGGTAGAAGCCTTTGCCTTCTTCGCCGCCAAGGATGTTTTCGGGGGGGATTTCTACGTTGTCGAAAAACAGCTCAGATGTATCAGAGGCGTGTTTGCCGATTTTCTCAAGGTTGCGGCCGCGTTGGAACCCTGCGGCACCTTCGGTTTCGACCACCACGAGGCTGACGCCTTTTGAACCCAGCGAAGGGTCCGTTTTTGCGGCTACGATGATCAGTCCTGCGTGTTGGCCGTTGGTGATGAATGTCTTTTGGCCCGACAGGCGGTAGGCGTTGCCTTCTTTTATCGCTTTGGTCTTTATCGCCTGCACGTCCGACCCGGTGGAAGGTTCAGTCATCGCCAGCGCGCCGACCAATTCGCCCGAGACCATTTTGGGCAGCCAGCGCTGTTTTTGTTCCTCGGTCCCGTAGGCCAGCACGTAATGCGCAACGATGCCCGAATGGATGCCATTGCCCCAGCTTGACAGGTTGGCCCGCGCGGTCTCGATATAAATTGCAGCCTCATGGCCGAAATCGCCGCCAGCACCGCCGTATTCTTCGGGGATGGAGGCGCACAACAGGCCAAGTGCGCCTGCCTCATTCCAACTGTCGCGGTCCATTTCGGATTGCTTGCGCCATTTGGCGAACTTGGGGGCCCATTCGGTGTTGATGAACGACGCGGTCATGTCCGCGATCATCTGGTGTTCATCGGTCATCCAACTGGATGCCACTGCGTTTGCGTCTTTCATCAATCTCTTCCCCAATGGTCGGTGTTAGCGTTTGCGCCCGTCAAGTTCCGCGTTGAACAACCTGAGGCGTGCAGTCAGGTTTTCCTCGTTCATCACGGAACTGAAGTTCTCGAACAGAAAGGACAATGCCTCGCCTTCGTCCAACCCTGCCTCCGCGCTGAATTTCTTCAAACTACGGTAGCCGTCTTCGGTCATTGCGACAGGAAAGCGGCGGGTCAGGCGAAAGCGTTTGGGCACGTGTCTCTCCGTTTTGCGTAGGGCGGGGCTGCCCCCGCCGCTACCTTAAAAGTTGGCCGCGTCCAATGCCATCACCGTGTCCGCACCTGACTGGATCCGCGTCAGATGCAAAGCGGTCGCTGGCAACTGGCGTGCCATGTAGTAACGGCCCGTCGCCAGCTTTGTCTCGTAGAACGCAGTATCAGACGCGCCATTTGACAATGCAGTGCGTGCCGCAAGACCCATGCGCGCCCACATCAGGCCAAGGCAGACATGGCCGAACATGTGCATGAAGTCATTGGAACCAGACAACGCGTGGTTGGGGTTTTTCATGCCATTTTGCATGAAGTACATCCCTGCGGACTGCAAATCCTTGCTGGCAGCCTTGAGCGGTTCGATGAAATCCTTGTCAAAATCCGCGTCTACGCCTGCGTTGTCCTTGCAGAAGTTTTTGACCAGATCAAAGAAGACCATCACGTGTTTGCCGCCGTCTTGGGCCAGCTTGCGGCCAACCAGATCAAGCGCCTGGACGCCATTGGCACCCTCGTAGATCATCGCAATGCGCGCATCGCGGGTGAACTGGGACATGCCCCATTCTTCGATGTAGCCGTGGCCGCCATAAACCTGCTGCGCTTTGACGGTCATGTCGTATCCGACATCGGTCAGGAAACCTTTGATGACGGGCGTGAGCAGGGACACAAGGCCGTCTGCGTCCTTGTCTTCGGACCGGTGGGCGGCGTCGATCATGGTGGCGCCCCACAGGATGAACGCCCGTGCGCCTTCGATAAAGGACTTTTGGTCCATCAGGGAGCGACGGATATCAGGGTGCACGATCAGCGGATCGGCTGGCTTGTCAGGTGCCTCGGCGCCGGTGACAGCGCGGCCTTGCAGGCGGTCATTCGCATAAATGACGGCGTTTTGATAGGCCACATCGGCTTGGGCCAAACCTTGCATGCCTACACCCAGACGGGCTTCGTTCATCATGGTGAACATGGCGCGCATGCCCTTGTGTTCGACGCCCAACAGGTAGCCGGTGGCGCCGTCATAGTTCATCACGCAGGTAGAATTGCCGTGGATGCCCATTTTTTCTTCGATGGAGCCGACAGAAACCGCGTTGCGCGCGCCAACGGAGCCGTCATCGTTTACCATGAACTTTGGCACGATAAAGAGCGATACACCTGCGATGCCTTCGGGGCCGCCTTCGATTTTGGCAAGAACCAGATGGATGATGTTGTTGGACATGTCATGTTCGCCGGCAGAGATGAAAATCTTCTGGCCGGTGATTTTGTAGCTGCCGTCTGCCTGTGGGGCCGCCTTGGTGCGCATCAATCCCAGATCGGTGCCGCAATGGGGCTCTGTCAGGTTCATGGTGCCTGTCCATTCGCAGCTGACCATGTTCGGCAGATAGGTGTCTTTTTGGGCATCCGTGCCATGCGCCAGGATCGCAGAGGCGGCACCATGGGTCAGGCCCTGATACATCGTAAACGCTTGGTTTGAAGCTGAAAACAACTCCCCGACCGCAGAGCCGATCACGGCTGGCATGTTCTGGCCGCCGTATTGCTCTGGCATGTCCAGACCGGGCCAGCCGCCTTCTTTGACCTGCTCAAAGGCTGCTTTGAAACCTGTCGGTGTGTAAACAACGCCGTTCTCAAGGCGGCAGCCTTCTTTGTCGCCGACCGCGTTCAGAGGGGCGAGGACAGCCGAGGTCAGCTTGCCTGCTTCTTCGAGAATGGCGGAGGTAAAGTCCGCCTCAAGGTCTTCGTAGCCGGGGGTTTTGGCCTCGGACACTTTCAACAGGTCGTGCAGGACGAATTGGATGTCTTTGGTTGGGGCGGTGTATGTGGGCATGGTGTTGGCTCCCGTTGGGGGTGTGTCTGTCGTGCCTGTCGCGTTTGCGCGTTCAGGCGGCGTTGGTGCGGCTGTGTGTCATGGAGGCGATCATTTTCTCGCCCCACTTCAGCTGTTCTTGGAGATCATCAATCGCTGCGTTCAGCTCATCGCGCTGGGCCAGCATGTCGGCCAGACGGCGCTGTGCGATATCATAGGCGCGGTTGAACTGGGTCTCTTGCTGGTCGCCCACGTGATAAAGATCAAGAAGCTGGCGGATTTCTTCCAGTGAGAAACCAAACCGCTTGCCGCGGATGATCAGTTTCAGACGGGCGCGATCGCGTTTGGTAAAAAGGCGTTTCTGTCCCAGACGTTCAGGGAACAGCAGCTCTTTGGCCTCATAGAACCTTAGCGTGCGGGGGGTGACGTCATAGGCGTCACACATCTGGCGGATCGTCATTGTATCAGTGTTCATCGGTGTCACTTTCAACTGCATGTTGCACTTCCTGATGCAGGACTTGGGTGTCTTTGCGCCGTCCTACAATAGGTTCCCAAGTTGACGTAAGAGGGACGTCACGTCACTTTGGCGGTGGGCGTGTGGAATCTTGTCATCAGGCGGATTTTTGCCTGAAGCATCCCGAAGCAGGATAGTGGCTGGCGTCAGTGCTCAGGCCCGGAATAGGCGCTTGAACCCCAAAAGTGCTGGGTTTTATGCCGTTTAACTGCCGATTGGATGGTGGTGACTGCTTATTCCAGCAGACCGCTTTCCCGGTAAAACCGTTCTGCACCTAAGTGGAGCGGGACACTCAATCCGTCCAGCGCCGTTTCAAGTCTGATGGTTCTGCCTGCCGCATGACCTTCGTCCATAAGCTGACGGGTTTCTGCGTTCCACAGGGCCTTGGTGAGCTTGTAGATCAGCTCATCATCCTCATTTACGTTGGTGTACCATTGCGCCCTTACGGCAATGGTGGGGGCGGCTTTGATCCCTTTGTACGCAGTCGCGGGAATGGTGCTGTTAGAAAAGAAGGTGAATTTATCTGTCAGCTTTGCTGCATCCGCGCCGTCAATCGGGACAAGTTTGATATCTGCAACGCCCGCCAGATCGACCAGCGCCCGTGTCGGGTATCCTGCCACGATAAAGAGCGCGTCAAGGATGCCATCGCGCAGGGCTTGGGTCGCGTCAGTGCCCTTGAGGTTCCGCTCAACAATATCGCCGGAACCAAAACCGTGCGCCTCAAGAATCAGATTGGCGTCAACATAGGTGCCTGACCCACGCTCATCCAGCGACACGCGTTTTCCCCTAAGATCGGCAACTGTGTTGATGCCGCTGCCTTGCAAGGTCACAAGGTGAATGTGCTCTTCGAACAGGCTGGCGATGGTGCGCAGATCAGTCGCGGGGGGCTGTCCTGCGTCCACTCCGGTGCCGGTATAGGCCCAATAGGCCAGATCAGACTGCGCAAAGCCGGAGTTGCGCAAGCCTGAAACAATCGCCGCGATGTTGTCGACAGATCCACGCGTCGAGACGGCAGAGGCGATCAGCCCGTCCACACCGCAACTACCCCCCTGACCACAAGCGCGCGAGCCGGGCGGTTTGGAAATCGCGTTCGCGATCATGCCCCCAACCGGATAATAGGTGAACGACACGCCGCCGGTTCCGATGGTGAAAAAGTTGATGTCTTGGGCGTGAACAGGTCCTGAGAGGCCAATGGCCGTATAGACGGCAAAGGCCATTGCTCTGAGTGATTTCATTGTTCCGTTTCCCCACGCCCATTTTCTCTTTTGTCATCAGAGACTAGGGCGGGGTCGGGTATCGGGCAAGTGCCTTGCGCCATCGCAATGATTACCCGGAAACGGGCATCCTGAACTGCTCAGATACCCGACAGTTTTTGCAAGCAACTGCGCAACACCACTTGTTCCTCGGGGGTGAAATCCGCGACCAGCGAGGCATCGAACCGTGCGGCGGCTTGCGTTAAATCTATGGACGCTTTGCGGCCCGATGCTGTCAGGCTTAGCAATTCGTTGCGGCGGTCATGTGCCATCTTGTCCCGCTTTATAAAACGTTTCTGCTCCAATGCCACGATTGCCCGGCTGACCTTGGTTTTATGCAGGCCGGCACGTACACAAATCTCTTTGGCGGTCATGTTGCCGTATTGCCAAAGGTGAAACAGCACCCGCCATTCGGTACGCAGCATTGAATAGGTTTCGCGGTAATACTGCTGAAATTCGAGGCTGGACGCCTCTGCCGCCCGGTTCAACAGATAGGGCAGAAAAGTTGACAGATCAAAGTCGGTAGTTTCGAGGTGTGGTTTCATAAAAGGATTGTTAGTTACATTAGAGACTAATATCAACGGCACACGTAATTGTTGGGGGGAAGCGACATGAACACTCAAAACCACGCACACCGGATGATTCAGGCACCGTCTTTGCCCGGCCCACATGAAGGGTACATGCCCGGTTTCGGTAACGATTTTGAGACGGAGGCGCTGCCCGGCGCGTTGCCGCAGGGCATGAACTCGCCGCAGAAAGTGAACTACGGGCTTTATGGAGAGCAGCTTTCGGGCACCGCGTTTACCGCGCCGAGCCACCAGAATGAGCGCACGTGGTGCTACCGCATCCGGCCTTCGGTCAAACATTCGCACCGCTATACAAAGATTGACGTGCCCTACTGGAAATCTGCGCCGCACGTGATCGAGGATGTGATTTCATTGGGTCAATACCGCTGGAACCCCGTGCCAATGGGCGATGGCGGGCTGACGTGGATCACCGGCATGCGTACAATGACCACGGCGGGCGACGTGAACACCCAAGTCGGCATGGCCAGCCATATCTATCTGGTCACCGAAAGCATGGTGGACAGCTATTTCTATTCCGCCGACAGCGAGATGTTGGTGGTCCCGCAAGAGGGCCGTTTGCGGTTCTGCACTGAATTGGGCATCATCGACGTTGCCCCACAAGAGATCGCAATCCTGCCGCGCGGTTTGGTTTACCGTGTTGAGGTGCTTGAGGTCCCGCAAGAGGGACGTTTGCGGTTCTGCACTGAATTGGGCATCATCGACGTCGCCCCGCAAGAGATCGCAATCCTGCCGCGCGGTTTGGTTTACCGCGTCGAAGTGCTCGAGGGGCCGTGCCGCGGATTTGTCTGCGAAAACTACGGCCAGAAGTATGAATTGCCGGGCAGGGGACCGATTGGTGCGAATTGCATGGCCAACCCCCGCGATTTCAAAGCACCTGTGGCGGCGTTTGAGGACCGCGAGGTGCCCTCAACCGTCACGATCAAATGGTGCGGGCAGTTTCACGAGACAAAGATCGGCCAATCACCGCTGGACGTGGTTGCATGGCACGGCAATTACGCACCGATGAAATATGACCTGACGACCTATTGCCCGGTAGGCGCGATCCTGTTTGATCACCCTGATCCGTCGATCTTTACCGTATTGACCGCGCCGTCGGGTGTTGAAGGCACCGCAAACATCGACTTTGTGCTTTTCCGCGAACGCTGGCTGGTGGCAGAGGACACGTTCCGCCCGCCGTGGTATCATAAGAATGTTATGTCCGAGTTGATGGGCAATATTTACGGCCAATATGATGCAAAGCTGGAAGGGTTCGTGCCGGGGGGCATGTCGTTGCACAATATGATGCTGCCGCACGGGCCGGATTTGGATGCCTTCGAAGGCGCGTCCAATGCCGAACTGGCGCCCAAGAAACTCGACAACACCATGTCGTTCATGTTCGAGACACGCTTCCCGCAGCATCTGACCGAATTTGCTGCCAAGGAAGCGCCGCTGCAGGACAATTACATTGATTGCTGGGAGAGCTTGCAAAAGAAGTTCGACGGCACACCGGGAAAGAAATAATGAAGCTCTATAGCTATTGGCGATCCACCACGGCCTACCGGGTGCGCGCTGTGCTCAACCTCAAAGGTGTGGCGTACGAAACCGTGCCTGTCGACCTCGTTGCGGGCGCGCATATGACAGAAGAATATGCGGAACTGAATCCCGGCAAGGGTGTTCCGACGCTGGTGCTGGACGATGGCACGGTGCTGACGCAGTCACTGGCGATTATTGACTTTCTGGATGCGACCTACCGCACGCCAGAGATGTTGCCGGGCAATGCAGCCAAGCGCGCCAAGATGCTGGAAATCGCGCTGGTTGTCGCCACTGACATCCACCCGGTCAACAACCTGCGCGTTGTGGGGTTGATCAAGGAACGCTTTGGCGCTGATGCGGAGGATGCAAAAGCGTGGATGCAGCATTGGATGGTCGAAGGCTTCAAGACCGTTGAGGCGCTGATCCCCGGTGATACGCCCTTTGTCCTTAGCGACACGCCCGGCCTTGCGGATCTGTGCATTACGGCGCAGGTGGTGAATGCGCACCGCTGGGATGTGGATTTGACGCCGTTCCCGAAAATTGCGGCGATTGACAAAAACTGTCTTGCCATTCCGGCCATCGAGGCCGCGCATCCCCACAACCAACCAGACGCGAAAGCAATTACATGAGCCTTATGACTTCCTGGGTGACCAGCGCCAATTCCGACCAGACGCCCTTTCCATTGAACAACCTGCCATATGGCGTCTTTTCGCGCGGGGACGAGTGGCCGCATTGCGGTGTGGCGATTGGGGATATGATCCTTGATGTGACAGCGCTTGAACAAGCGGGGATGCTGTACCTGCCAGAGGACGAGGTGTTCGAGACCGCCGCATGGAACGAATTCATGGATCTGGGCGCGGACACATGGGCCGCGTTTCGCAAGGCGCTGACGGATATGTTGGCGATGGGCAGCGACAAGCAGAAAGCCGTCGAGGGCTATCTGGTCGCGCAGGCCGACGTGCAGATGCAAATGCCGTTTGACGTGGTTGAATACACTGATTTTTACGCCGGAAAGCACCACGCGACCAATGTGGGCACAATGTTTCGCGGTGCAGAAAACGCGCTGCCGCCGAACTGGCTGCACATCCCGATCGGGTACAATGGGCGCGCGTCTTCTGTGGTCGTCTCGGGCACCGATATCCACCGCCCTTGGGGGCAGTTGAAGGGACCGAATGACGATCTGCCCCGTTTTGGTCCCAGTGCGCGGTTCGATATCGAGTTGGAGATGGGCGCGATTGTCGGAACGGCTTCGGATGGGCCGATTACGGTTGCGCAGGCGGATGCGAATATCTTTGGCTACGTGCTGCTGAACGACTGGTCTGCGCGCGATATCCAAGCGTGGGAATATCAACCGCTGGGCCCGTTTCAGGGCAAGGCAACGGCGACGACGATCAGCCCGTGGATCGTAACCAAGGCGGCATTGGAACCGTTCCGGTGCGATACGCCCGCGCGCGAGTTCGAGTTGTTGCCGCATCTGCGCGACGTGGGTCCGATGCTTTATGATATTGATCTGAGCGTCGAAATCACCCCCGAGGGTGGCACGACCAGCACGATTGCCCGCACCAACTACAGTGAGATGTATTATTCTGCGGCTCAGCAACTCGCGCACCACACAACAAGCGGTTGCCCGATGCGCACCGGTGATCTGCTTGGCTCCGGCACCATTTCCGGTCCAGATAAATCACAATACGGATCATTGCTGGAGATGAGCTGGGGCGGCAAAGAACCCCTGACGCTCGAGACCGGTGAAACACGTAGCTTCATCGAGGACGGTGATACGCTGGCCCTGCAAGGTGCTGCCAAGGGCGATGGCTATATCATCGGATTTGGTGGCTGCGTTGGTACGCTGCTGCCCGCCCTCGAAACCCCATTCAAGACTTAAAGGAATACCCAAATGGCCAAGGCATTCGCGTCGCAAGGCGACATGACTGAAAAGAAAATCACCTTTGACGAGATTGGCCGCGACCTGTGGGCGTTCACGGCTGAGGGTGATCCCAACTCGGGCGTGATCATCGGAGACGAGAGCGTGATGATCATTGAGGCGCAAGCGACACCGCGGTTGGCCAACAAGGTGATCGAAAAAGTGCGTTCGGTGACGGACAAGCCGATCACCCATGTGGTGCTGACGCATTATCATGCTGTGCGCGTGCTGGGCGCATCTGCCTATGGCGCGGATCAAATTATCATGGGCGACAATGCCCGTGCGATGGTGGTCGAACGCGGTCAGGAGGACTGGGACAGCGAGTTCCAACGCTTTCCCCGCTTGTTTGAGGGCTACGAGAGCATTCCGGGCCTGACCTATCCGACAACGACTTTTAGCGACAACATGACCGTCTATCTGGGCAACCGCCGGATTGATCTGATGCATCTGGGCCGCGCCCACACGGCAGGCGACATTGTCATCCACGTGCCAGACGAGAACGTGATGTTCACCGGCGATATCGTCGAAGACCATTCCGCCTGCTATTGCGGCGACGGGCATTTCGCTGATTGGGGCGACACGCTGGACAACATCGCGGCCTTTGATCTGGACGCAATTGCACCCGGTCGCGGGGGCGCGTTGATCGGGTCCGACGCTGTGGATCGCGCCTTGCACAGCACGCTTGATTTCGTGGAAAGCACCTATGCACCGGCGGCACGCGTCGCTGCACGCGGCGGCACGTTGAAAGAAGCGTGGGACGCGGTGCGCGAGGCCTGCGATCCCAAGTTCAAGGACTACGCCATTTACGAGCACTGCCTGCCGTTCAACGTGGCCCGCGCCTATGACGAAGCGCGCGGCATCGACACGCCACGCATCTGGACAGCACAGCGTGATCTGGAGATGTGGGAGGCGTTGCAGGGATGAACGCTCCGCTGATCGACCGTTATCCACTGGCCTTTAAACTGTATCCCTATGCGCGCTCGGCTGATCAGGATGTCGCAACGCCTGCGCGCCATCCTGTCGTCATCGTGGGGGGCGGGCCTGTCGGTCTGGCCGCTGCGCTTGATCTGGGATTGCGCGGGCAACCGGTTGTGGTTCTGGACGATCATGAAGGCGTGGGCCAAGGGTCGCGCGCCATCTGTTTTGCCAAGCGCACGCTTGAGATTGCGCACCGGTTGGGCGCTGGCGCGGACATGCTGGCCAAGGGCGTCGTCTGGCAAAAGGGTCGTGTTTTTCACGACCGCGATGAGATTTTCGATTTCGACCTGCTGCCCGAAGCAGGCCACCGCTGCCCCGCTTTCATCAACCTGCAACAGCCGCATTTCGAGCGGTTTTTGCATGAAGCCATCGAACGCGCCAATGCGGGCGGCGCGCAGATCGACGTGCGCGGCAAGAACCGTGTGGACGCGATGCAAGCAGACCACACTGGCGCGCTGCTTGATGTAATGACGCCCGAGGGCGGTTACCAAATCCACGCCGATTGGCTGATTGCCTGTGATGGCGCGCGCAGCCCTGTGCGTGACATGATGGGGCTGGGGTTTGAGGGCCGTGTGTTCGAGGACAACTTCCTGATTGCCGACGTGAAAATGACGGCTGATTTCCCGACAGAGCGGTGGTTCTGGTTTGAGCCGTGGTTCAAATCGGGTTCATCTGCGTTGTTGCACAAACAGCCCGATGACATTTGGCGTATTGATTTCCAGCTGGGTTGGGACATCGACCGCGAAAAGGAGTTGAAGCCTGAAAACGTGCGCGCCCGCGTCGATGCGATGTTGGGGGCAGATGTGGAATATGAACTGGACTGGTGTTCGATCTATACATTCCAATGCCGCCGGATGGAGAAATTCCGCCATGGTCGCGTGCTCTTTGCCGGCGACAGCGCGCATCAGGTCAGCCCGTTTGGCGCGCGCGGTGCCAATTCAGGCGTGCAGGATGCCGATAATCTGGCGTGGAAACTGGACATGGTGCTGCGCGGCCAAGCGCCCGAGAGCCTGATGGACACCTATTGCCAAGAGCGCGTCGCGGCAGCTGAAGAAAACATTCTGAACTCCACTCGTGCGACGGATTTCCTGACCCCCAAAAGCAGCGTTAGCAAGGCGTTCCGCGATGCGGTGCTGTCACTGGCGCAAGAGTTCGAGTTCGCGCGTCCCCTGATCAATTCGGGCCGGTTGAGCGTGCCTTGCGTCTATGACGCGCATGCGTTGAACGGTGAGGATGCGCTAGAAGGGCCCGCGCGCACGCGGCCCGGCGCCCCGTGCCCTGACGCGCCTTTGGGCAACGGATTTTTGCTGGACCAACTTGGGCCTGATTTCACGATCCTGTCGATAGGCGCAGGGCTGGAAGGGACGTTTGATGTCGCGGGTCAAACCCTGCGCGTGGTGGCAGTGACGGAGGATGAGGCCAAGGGGCCGATTGCAGAGCGGTATCTGGGGGGGGCGGCAAGTGCTGTGTATTTGATCCGCCCCGATCAGCATGTCGCAGGCCGCTGGCCCTCTGCTGACGTGGCCAAAATCGCGGTTGCACTTGACCGCGCGACAGGGAGGGTGACCCATGCCGCTTAATACCAAAGCGAACCTTGGAAATCCCGATGGCTTTTACGAAAGCCTTGTGGGCGCACATGACGGGCTGAGCGAGGCGCAAAGCGAGGCGTTGAATGCCCGGCTGATCCTGCTGCTGGCCAACCACATTGGCGATCTGGCCGTGTTGCGCGATGCGATTACCAAGGCGCGCCAGAATATTCCAAAGTAGCACCGTCCGACCCTTGTCAGTCCTGTCCGTCAGGCTCACACTTGGGCTAAACTACGGCGGGGCAGGGCGGCAAAATGACAATGCGTTTCTTTTCGGACAAGGACCGCCCCGTGCACATGGGGCATTATCCAAGCGAGCTTTTGGGGCGGACATCTGGTCTGCCGGACCTTGGCGCGGTCCCGCCCATGTCCCAGCTTTCGTTCGAGCAGCTCCATGATCCAGCGTCTATCGTCAATGCGATGCGTGAACATCAGGCGATGCTGGACGCGATCCGCGACGGGCTGGTCAACAAGGTGGTGGCGGATGCACCCGCTGATCCGCTGACGCGCGCGCATCATCTGAAAGCGTTTGGATATTTCGCGGATGCCGCTGTCGTGGGGGCATGCCTGCTGCCCAAGACCGCAATGCTGCCAACACCCTTTCACAACCCCGACGTGGCACGGTTGGCACATGATCTGAAGACCCGCCAGACCAAGACATTGGCCTCTGGCATCGACATGATTATGGCCGATCTCAAAGAAAGTGTTGAGGCTGAACCGACCAGCATCACAAACCACAGCTACGCGTTGGTATTTTTGTACGAGAACCCGCGAATACCTGACGCGGGTGAGGTGGGCTGTGACTGGATCAAGGACGCACAGGCACACCGCGCAGGGCTGCTTGCGGCGGAAACTGCTGTTGTGATTGCGCATTATTTGCGGACCTTGGGCCATGATGCACGCGGACATACGGTGTCCTCCAGCGATGTTGATCTGGGGCAATTGGCGGTTGCGGCGGGCTTGGTCACGGTTGAGAATAATGTGCTGACCCATCCCTACATCGGGACGCGGTTTGGGCTTGCGGCGGTGACGACAACGTTTGAGATTGCGCCGGATTTGCCGCTTGTGCCGTTGGCACAGCAGCCCAAGTCAGCCTTTGGCCTGCGGTGGAAAACCGGCAAAGGCTTTGCCAAGAACGCGATGAATGCGGTGCCTTTTGCCAAGCGGCGTTTTGTTGATGGCGCACATCCTTTCGAGACGTTGAAGCGGGTCGAGAAACCGACCACCTACATTGATGAGGCCCATGTTGCCCGTGTGCCCAAACGCGCCGATATGTTTGCCCGTGCGCAATTCGGGGACATGGGCAAAACGCTGCAGGATCAGGCAAAGGGCGGGTATTACGTCCGTAAATCAGCACCCTCCATGGCGCAGCGACGTGCTTTGGGTGCTTTTGTTCTATTGCAGGATGGGGAGCCTGCGGATGAAAAACAGCGCCTTGATCCTCAGGCTGCTGCCGATCTAATCAAGGCGACAAGCTATTGGTTGGGCGTCGACGCGGTCGGCATTTCGCGCTGCCCTGATTGGACTTGGTACAGCCATGATGCACGCGGAGAGGCGCTGGTGCCGCCGCACGACCAAGCCATCAGCATGATCATTGACCAAGGCTATGAGACGATGGAGGGCGCGTCGGGTGACGACTGGATCAGTGTTGCACAATCCATGCGCGCTTACTTGCGCTTTTCGCTGCTGGGCGGTGTCATCGCCAAGCAAATCCGCAATCTGGGGTACAAGGCCAAGGCCCATTCGGTCATGGACGGCGAGGTATTGCAGCCGCCGCTGTTGTTGTTGAGCGGTCTGGGCGAGGTTAGCCGTATTGGCGAGGTGATCCTCAACCCATTCCTTGGCCCGCGCCTGAAATCCGGTGTTGTCACGACGGACCTGCCGATGGCGCATGACAAGCCCATCGACTTTGGCCTGCAGACCTTTTGTGAAACTTGCAACAAATGCGCGCGTGAATGTCCGTCGGGGGCGATTACGGCGGGACCAAAGCTGATGTTCAATGGCTATGAAATCTGGAAATCCGACAGCCAGAAATGCGCGACCTACCGGATCAGCACGCCGGGTGGGGCGATGTGTGGGCGCTGTATGAAAACCTGCCCGTGGAACCTTGAAGGGATATTCAAGGAAAAACCGTTCCGCTGGGCCGCGATGAACATACCGAAACTGGCACCGGCCTTGGCGCGTTTGGATGATGCGGTTGGCAACGGATCGTTGAACCCGGTTAAAAAGTGGTGGTGGGATCTGGAGATCAATGAGGATGGCGGATACCGGCCTACTGACAAGCCGGTGAATGCGCGGTCGTTGCAAAAGGATCTTGACCTCAAATACGAGGATCAGACGCTGGCCGTCTATCCTGCACCGCTGGCCCCGCATCCCTATCCCTACCCGTTCCCGATGGACCGAGAGGCGGGCATTGCGGCCTATCAGGCGATGATCACAGCCGATGAATATAAATCCCTGCTGGAACGGGATGAGCATGGTAAACTGCACATCTACACCGCAGCGGGCGAAAGCCCGGTCATTCAGGTCGAAGTGACCAAAGCCCAAATGATGGCTGACGGTTTGACCAAATACGAGTTCACGCCCGTCGATGGCCAGCCCCTGCCGGAATGGCAGGCAGGCGCACATCTGGATATCGTGGTGGCCCCTGAATTCCTGCGCCAGTATTCGATGTCGGGTGATCCGGCGGACCGCTCAAAGTTCCAGATCGGTGTGCTGCTTGAGGAAGGGGGACGCGGCGGATCAAAGTTGATGCACCGCATCTTTAACGAGGGCCGCCGCGTTTTTATCTCTAAACCGATCAACCATTTCCCGCTGGACCCCACAGCCACCAGATCAATCCTGATGGGGGGCGGCATCGGCATCACGCCAATGATAGCGATGGCGCATGAACTGCACCACGCGGGCCGCGACTTTGCGCTGCATTATTCTGGCCGAAGCCGGGCAAGCATGGGGTATCTGGAGGATCTGAAAGGGTTTGCTTGGGCGGACAAAGTGCATCTGCATGTCACGGACGAAGGCAGCCGTGCCGATCTGGATCAGCTATTGGCGGGCTACCAACCGGGCCAACACATCTACATCTGTGGCGCCGAACACTACATGAATGCGGTCACAGCCGCCGCACAGCGCGCAGGATTTCCCGAAGACGCACAACATCTTGAGTATTTCGCGGTGCCCGAGCAGCCGGAATATGAAAACCACGACTTTGTGCTAAAACTTGCACGGTCCGGACGCGAATTCATCGTGCCTGCCAACAAGGTGGCAACAGATATCTTGGCCGAAAATGGCATCCACATCGACGTGAAATGTTCGGACGGGATATGCGGCGTGTGCAAATGCGGGTTGGTGTCCGGTGAGGTAGAGCACCGCGATTTCGTGCTTTCCAATGCGCAGCGCAAAGGGGCGGTGATCTTGTGCCAAAGCCGTGCCGCCAAGCCAGGCGGCGTGATCGAGGTTGATCTTTAGGCCTGATCTTCCAGCGTTTTCGCCGTCTCGTCGCGCAGTTTTTGTAGCTCTTCCATCGCTTCGTCGATCTGTGCACGCTGCTCTGCCAGTTCCTTTAACTGGCGGCCGGCCATTTCGACCCAGGTGCGCATCTGCGCCTCGGTGCCTTCGTTTTCATAGATCAGCAACCATTGGCGGATGTCTTCCAGCGCAAAGCCGAATTTGCGACCGCGCAGGATCAATACCATCCGCGCAGATTCGCGGGCGGAATAATACCGCGCGCGGCCTTCGCGCTCTGGATGCAGCAATTCGATGTATTCGTAATAACGCAATGTGCGCGGCGTCACGTCGAACGCGGCACACATTTCTTTGAATGTCAGGCGATCCTCGGACATCTGCTCTCTCCCGTTGCGGCTACGCTATGGGCTAGACGGAACAAGCGCAACCAGCAGGCTTGCCCTTTGTGAGCCTTGACCAGATAAAGGGGAAAAAAGGACCCCCCGCGCATGAATGAAAAGATAAAGTTTGCCCGACAGTTTATTCAGGCGCTCCCGCACGCGGTGTCGCTGGGTATGAAGCTGGAGGAGCTGGAGGAAGGTATTGCAGTGATCTCAATGCCTTATGATGAAAAACTGATTGGCGATCCTGAAACGGGGGTCGTACATGGCGGCGCGGTATCGGCGCTGATGGATACTTGCTGTGGTGCTGCGGTGATGAGCCATCCAAGCAACCCCGCAGGGACCGCCACGATTGACCTGCGGATCGAGTATTTGCGCGCGGCCACGCCCGGCCAGACGATTACAACGCGCGCTCATTGTTATCACGTGACCCGTTCGGTCGCCTTTGTACGCGCCACGGCAGTGGATGAGGATAGCGATAATCCAGTTGCCTCGGCCACCGGCACCTTCACGGTGGAGGACAAGGGATGAGCAAACGACCAAGACCCGAACCGGTGCAGGTGGTTAAACAACGCCGCGATGCGGTGTTGAACGCGCTGGTGACGGGCGTGCCTTATATTCAGTTTCTGGGTGTCGAATTCGAACGGCGCGGGGATGAATTGACCACTGTTATGCCGTTCAAGGACGCGTTGATTGGCAATCCGCTGTTGCCCGCCCTGCACGGCGGGGCAACTGCGGCTTTTCTTGAAGTGACGGCGATCATCACGCTGAGTTGGACGTCGATCTGGGAAGACATGGAAAGCGGTGTTCTGGACGTGTCGGACCCTGACAACGTCGTGTTGCCGCGCTTGCCAAAAACGATTGATTTCACCGTGGATTATCTGCGCTCGGGCCTGCCGCGTGATGCCTATGCGCGCGCGCAGATTGTGCGGTCGGGTCGGCGCTATGCCAGCGTGCGCGTTGAGGCTTGGCAGGACAACCGGTCCAGACCCTATGCGGCGGCAACAGGGCATTTCGTCATGCCGAAAAAGCCCGCGTGAGCGACCCGCTCGGCGATCTGGACACGGCCAAGTTGGCGGCCAGCAGTGCGCGGCCTCAAGATATTGTAACCCACCGCCGCGTGTTGAACATTGCCCTGCCGATTGTAATCTCCAACGCAACAGTCCCGATTTTGGGCGCAGTGGATACCGGCGTTGTGGGGCAGTTGGGGCTTGCTGCACCCATTGGCGCGGTAGGGATCGGCGCGATCATTCTGTCGGCGTTCTATTGGTTTTTCGGCTTTCTGCGCATGGGCACGGTTGGCCTGACCGCACAGGCGGCGGGCAGCGATGACACCGCCGAAGTGGCAGCGTTGCTGACCCGTGGCTTGTTGATCGGGGCAGGTGCCGGCATCGCATTGATTGCGCTGCAACTCCCGATGTTCTGGGCGGCCTTTCAGGTCTCTCCCGCGTCGGAAGAAGTCGAAGGCCTTGCGCGCAGCTACATGACCATCCGCATCTGGTCTGCGCCTGCCGCGATTGCGATGTATGCCATCACCGGCTGGCTGATCGCGCAGGAACGTACGCGCGCAGTGCTGGTGATACAGGTCTGGATGAACGGGCTGAACATCCTGCTTGATCTGTGGTTTGTGCTTGGGCTGGGCTGGGGCGTGAACGGCGTTGCCTTTGCCACTTTCCTCGCGGAATGGAGCGGTCTGATCCTTGCGCTGTGGTTCTGTCGCGCGGCGTTTGCGGCACCGGACTGGCGCAACTGGGGGCAGGTGTTCGCGCGCGCCCGTTGGGTCCGGATGATCAAACTGAACTCGGATATCTTGATCCGGTCGCTGCTGCTGCAGGCGATGTTTGTGTCGTTTCTGTTCATGGGTTCGGGGTTTGGCGATGTGACGCTGGCGGCCAATCAGGTGCTGATGCAGTTCCTGATGATCACGGCTTACGGGCTTGACGGTTTTGCCTTCGCCGCCGAGGCGCTGGTGGGCAAAGCAATGGGCGCAAAACAGCGTGCCATCCTGCGGCGCGCAGCACTTTTGACGACCGCGTGGGGCTTTGCCACTTGCGTGCCGCTGACGGTGTTTTTTGCGGTCTTTGGTGCGGATTTGGTGGATCTTATGGCCAAAGCGCCCGAGGTGCAGGACGCGGCCCGCATCTATCTGCCATATGTGCTGGCGGTCCCGCTGCTGGGCTGTGGTGCCTTTATGCTGGACGGTATTTTTATCGGCGCCACGCGGTCGCGGGACATGCGCAATATGATGATCGTGTCGTTTGCGATTTACGTGGTCTGTGCGGCGCTGACGGTGCCCGCGTTGGGCAATCATGGGCTTTGGGTTTCGCTGCTGGTCTCATTTGTGGTGCGCGGTCTGACGCTCGCGCTGCGGTATCCCGCGTTGGAGCGGGCGGCGGATTAGGTCTTGGTCGCCGTTAGCAGAAAACTCATCGGCAGTTGCGCGTCCCTGTTGGTGTAGATGTCATAATCCACCTCGCGGATCGACTGCGGAAATTCGCGCAGCGATGTCAGCGACAGCCCCGCGTCAATCGCGCCTTGAACGATCGTGCCGAGGGTATGAACGAACCAATGGGCTTCCGGACCAGCGCTGTGTTCGGACCCGTCATAGGTAATCGCGGCAGTCTCCACAAAGGCGTCGGATTTGAAATAGCTGAAGGCGGGCAGATGTGGCGTGTCTGATGCGGGATCAAACATTTCCAGCATCGGGTGCGTTTCATAGATGACCAACCGGCCACCGGGGCGCAGCAGCCCGGCGACGACTTGAAAAAACCGGGGCAGGTCAGGCATCCAGTTCAACACACCAATGGTGATCAGGCACAGGTCAAAATCGCGCGGCGTATCGGGTGGCAGCGCATAGATATCCGCCTCCAGAAAAGTGGCATTGTGCCCCGAGATTGTTTTTAGCGCCTCCGCCTGCGCAAGAAACGCGGCAGACTGGTCAACGCCCCAGCATTCCGCTGCGCCAAGCGCACAAAGCGACAGCACCTCGCGCCCGTTGTTGCAACCGACCTGCACGGCCTTTGCGCCCTGAACCCCCGCTTTGACAAGCGCGTCGGTCAGGGTCTGGTCAAAACGGCTATAGGTTGGATCGGCAAAACCTGCGACAAGTGCGTCCCAATATGGCCCCGTACCATGATGGCGGGCCGATGCATCCCATGCCGCGCGGTTCTTGGCGGTGATCGCGGCGGTATCTGTCACAGCCAATCGTCGCGCTTGCTGCCGCGCGCGTCTGCGACATTGGCAAACCCGTCGCGCGCCAGCAGATCATCGAGCCCCTTGGCGATTTGGGGCACCAGTGAAAGCCCGCCAAATATCATCGCAGTATACAGCTGAACCGCGCTCGCGCCTGCGCAGATTTTTGCATAGGCATCTTCTGCCGTGCTGATCCCGCCGACCCCGACCAAGGGGATATCTGTCAGTGTGGACAATCGCGCCAGAACGCGTGTTGATTTCTCGAACAAGGGCGCACCCGACAGCCCGCCCGCTTGCGTGTGATGGGCGCTGCGCAACCCTGCGCGGTCAAGTGTGGTATTGGTCGCAATGATCGCGGCAACGCCTGCATCATTGGCAACTTGTGCGACATCTTCAATCTCAGACGGGGTCAGATCAGGTGCGATTTTCAAGAACACAGGTGTTGCACCCCGCACGTCCATCACCCCGTCGAGCAAGGCGGCAAGGGCGGCCTTGCCTTGCAGGTCGCGCAGCTTTTCGGTGTTGGGTGACGATACATTCACAGTCGCAAAATCAACATGGTCGCGTGCGGCCTGCATGACCTTTGCAAAATCAGCAGCGCGGTCTGTGCTGGTCTTGTTGGCACCCAGATTAAGGCCAACGGGAATGCCTGCGCCACGCGCCGCCAACCGCGCACAGATCGCATCTGCGCCATCATTATTGAACCCAAAGCGGTTGATCGCGGCGCGATCCTCGCTCAGACGAAAGAGCCTTGGCTTGGGGTTGCCCAGTTGCGGCAGGGGCGTTGCGGCACCGACTTCAAGAAACCCGAAGCCCGCTTTTGACAAGGGCGCAATCGCCGTGGCGTTCTTGTCAAACCCCGCAGCAAGACCAACGGGGTTGGGTAGCAAAATACCCGCCAACGTGGTGCGCAACCGTTTTGAAACGACCGGACCGGGGAGCGGCAAAAGACGCGATTGCAACGCGCGGATGGCAAGGCCATGCGCTGCCTCAGGATCAAGCCGGTGCAGGGCGGCAAGGCCCAGCCGCTCAACCCATCGGTTCATGCGAATTTATCCGTCAGCGGCAAATGTGCGCTTCGGATCAGTCGTGACGTTTTCACGGCGGCCTGCCGGTGAACAACAGCCTTTTGATAGGCGGGGTCCGAGATCATCGCGAGAAAGGCATGCGCAGTTGGATAATGCGCAATGAACATCGCATCCCATGTCTCATCACTTGGCCCGATCAATGTGCATTCGAATTGACCACGCCACAAAATGCTGCCGCCGACCTTTGCAAGGATCGGGGCGGTTTGCGTGCCGTAATTTCCATAGGCTTGCGCGCCCGTCAGCCCGTCACGGGCCAGGATGTGATCGCCGGGGTAATTGGCCAGATCGTTGAATTTGACCAGGTTCAACATGTTCAGTTCCGCATCGCGGTCCAATGCCTTGAACGCGTCAAACTGGGCGCGATCGGGATCAAGATAGGTGCTCATGCGCTGGCCTCCTCCAAGCCCGCAGGAAAAACGTGGGCGCCGTTTTCAAGTGGCAAAGGCTGCGCCCAAACCACGTCCTGCAGTGTCATTTCGCGATAAAGATGCGGAAATGCGTCATTATTCCGAGAGATTTCCCACTTGAGCGCGTCGCCCGCAGCATCGGCGTCCACCGCCACCAGGAACAATCCATCGACCCCGTTGAAATGCTTGGCCGCGGTTTCGGCGGCCTGTGTTGCAGTGGAAAAATGCACATAGCCATCGGCGACATCAATCGGCGCGCCGGTGGTTGTGCCATCGCGGCGCAACTGCGCCCATTCGTCCGAGCGGAATATCTTGAATATCAACATGGCGTTTGTGATGCCCGCACGCACTGCAAGCGTCAAGCTCCTTGCTGCCTGACAATTGAGCAAACCGCAGATTGCTGAGGTTTTGCTTCAGTATTTTTAGCGAAAAGAACGGATTTCGGGCGGTGTTCTTTCGATTCTTTTCGCTTCAAATACTGAAATTCCGCAATCTGTTGCGCGCGGAACCGGTATTTTTTGCCTTAGAATTGGTGACGCAAGGGCATGGCGTCACAACGTCTTTGACAGGGGAAGGGGCGCAGGTCACGATGTCGCATAGATTCCATTTGGGGGAAAACCAATGAAACGACTTCTGATGAGTGTTGCTGCACTTGGCCTGACGACAGGTATGGCGGCGGCAGAATACAAACTGACCATTCTGCACACGAACGATTTCCACGCACGGTTCGAGCCGATCAGCAAATATGACGGCCCCTGTTCGGCAGAGGACAACGGCGCGGGCGAATGCTTTGGCGGATCAGGACGGTTGGTCACTGCCGTTGCAGAGGCGCGGACCCGCACGAACAATTCGATCCTTGTGGATGGCGGGGACCAGTTTCAGGGCACTTTGTTCTACACCTATTACAAGGGCGCTCTGGCGGCCGAGATGATGAACAAGATGGGCTATGACGCGATGACCGTGGGCAACCACGAATTTGACGATGGCCCCGAAGTGCTCAAAGGGTTCATGGACGCGGTGAACTTCCCTGTGTTGATGTCCAACGCAGATGTATCACGCGAGCCTTTGCTGGCAGACAAGCTGGCGAAATCAACCGTGATTGAACGGGGCGGCGAGAAACTGGGTTTGATCGGTCTGACACCGCAAGACACCGACGAGCTGGCCTCACCCGGACCAAACATCATCTTTACCGATCCTGTTCAGGCCGTTCAGGGCGAAGTTGACAAACTCACCGCCGAAGGCGTGAACAAGATCATCGTGCTCAGTCACTCTGGCTACGGTGTTGATCAGTTGGTCGCGGCAGGCACAACCGGCGTTGACGTCATCGTTGGCGGTCACTCCAACACGCTGCTCAGCAACACGAATGAGCGTGCTGAGGGCGCATATCCAACCATGGTGGGCAACACGGCCATCGTGCAAGCCTATGCCTATGGCAAATTTCTGGGCGAATTGAACGTTGTGTTCGATGATGCGGGGGTGATTACGTCAGCCACGGGCGAACCGTTGATCATGGACGCCGCTGTCACCGAAGACGAGGTTACAGTCGCGCGCGTCGCCGAGGCAGCTGCACCGCTTGAGGAAATTCGCAACAAAGTCGTCGCGCAGACGGATGAGGCGATTGGTGGTGATCGTGCGGTCTGTCGCGCGATGGAATGCACTATGGGCAATCTGATTGCAGACGCGATGCTGGCACGTGTGGCTTATCAGGGTATCCAGATCGCGATCCAGAATGGCGGTGGTATCCGCGCCTCTATCGATGCGGGCGAGGTGACGATGGGTGAAGTGCTAACTGTGCTGCCTTTCCAAAACACGCTGTCGACGTTCCAAGTGACGGGCGCCACGCTTGTCGAAGCTTTGGAAAATGGCGTTGGCCAGGTCGAAGAGGGCGCGGGGCGTTTCCCGCAGGTGGCCGGGATGAGTTTTGCATTTGATGCAACCCAGCCTGCAGGCAGCCGCGTCAGCGACGTGATGGTCGGTGGTGCGGCGATCGAAATGGACAAGGTTTATGGTGTTGTGTCCAATAACTATGTCCGCAACGGCGGTGACGGGTACGATATGTTTCGTGATGCAGCGAATGCCTATGATTTCGGGCCGGATCTGGCGGATGTAACCGCTGAGTATCTGGCAGCAAATGCGCCCTACAAGCCTTATACAGATGGACGTATCGCAGTTAAGTAGGATCTCTCTGCAAATTTCAAAAGCGCGGCCCTCGGGTCGCGCTTTTTTGTTTTTGCTATTGCTTTGGATTAAATTTCGACAGCGTCGCTTCTCCTGATCCAACCACTTTCTGGCATGCCGCCGATACGCAACTTAATTTGCGTCACTCGCATTGTCAGATTGACTGCCCTCAACCGTTTGCAGGCTTGATGTTCGCCCGGCGTTGATTGGCTGGAACGCGGATTTGTCGCCTTCGGGGACAGCACTGCGGCGGCTGATGCGCCAAAGCGTGTAGAGGATGACCATGACATGCGCAAAGGACGTCACGATGAACAAGGCGCGCAGGCCAATCTCTGACATGGCCCAGCCCGCGATTGTCGGCCCCACAATCGACCCGATCCCGAAGGTCAAGAGCAGCCCGCCAGAGATTTGAATGGCGGTGCCGGGGGCGGCGTGGTCATTGGCATGTGCGACGATCACCGGATACATGGCAAAGATGGAACCCCCGAGCAACGCGGCAAGCGCGAGGTTCATGAACCGGCCTTCTGGCGCCAGCAGGATAAATGCAAGATCCGCGATCAGGGCAAATGCAGCAACGCCAACCAGCACTTTGCGACGGTCCAGCTTGTCCGACAGCCAACCGACCGGCATTTGCATTACGGCCCCTGCAAGGATCGGGATTGCAGTGAAAAAGGCGACTGCGCTTAACACCAGCCCGACCTGCTGTGCATAGACTGCCGCCAATGTCCCAAATGCAGAGTTCGATACACCGACCCAGAACACCGCGAAAACGGCAACTGGGGAATTGCGCCAGATATCCTTGAGGTTCAGTTTGACCGCGATCAGTGGCGTCGGCGTGGCGCTTGAGCTGAGCGCAGTAGGCACCAGCGCGAGGCAGTAGAAAATTGCGGCCAGCGCAAAGAACAAAAACTCTGCCGGGTCGCCCAGCGTTAGTAGCATGTATCCGGCCGTGTTCGCCGTCAGATTGACCATCGTATAGATGCCAAACACCCGCCCCCGCGTGGACGCATCCGAACGCTCGCTCAACCAGCTTTCGACGATCATCGCGGTTCCGGCAAAACAAAACCCGCAGATGCCGCGCAGCACGATCCATGCCCATGGCGCCATAACAATCGCCGATCCCAGAATCGTAATGGCGGCGATTGCGGCCAGTGCGCCATAGGTCCGGATATGTCCGACACGCGCGACCAATGGTGTCGCCATGATGCATCCCGCGACGTATCCCAGCGCCCAACCGGTGCCCAGAAGCCCGAGCGAGACATCAGAAAAACCTTCTATCGTGCCTCTGATCGGCAGCAAAAGCCCGTTGATCCCGCCGGCAATCAACAAAAACGCAGACCCAAGCAGAAGGGCACTGATGGGAAGTATCTGGCGAATGGGATGTTCCTTTGATGCTCAGACCCAATGGTTGCAGAAACCACATCAAAGTGAAACCCTCCGGTAAAGCAGTTTGGCGCACCACAAAGCGGAGCAAGAAGACAATGTGTGGACGTATGGCGATCACTTTGCCACCCGATGCCATGGCGCAACTGTTTGCAGCGGCCCCTGCAAACGATCTGCCACGCGTGCCGAACTACAATGTTTGCCCGACCAATGACGTCCACATTATCACCAGCACGTCAGAGGGCGCGCGCAAGCTTGAGGCGATGCGTTGGGGATTCATTCCGCATTGGTACAAAAAGCCGAACGATGGACCGTTATTGATCAATGCGCGCAGCGAGACGCTGGCAGAGAAACCCGCATTCCGCCAAGCAGCGCGTGCGCGACGGGGTATAATTGTGGCGACGGGGTTTTACGAATGGACCAAAGATGCAGAAGGTGGTCGCGATCCTTGGTACATCACGCCGACTGACGCCTCTGCTTTGGCGTTCGCGGCGGTTTGGCAGGATTGGACCGATCCCGCGGGTGAGCGTGTGCAGACATGCGCGGTTGTGACCTGTGCGGCCAATGCCGCGATGCAAGGCATCCACCACCGGATGCCGGTCGTGCTGCCGTCCAAAGACTGGTCTCTTTGGTTGGGTGAAGCGGGGAAAGGTGCGGCCACCTTGATGCAGCCCGCCGCAGAGGATACTTTGCGCTGGCACAGGGTGGACCGGGCAGTCAATTCAAACCGCGCCTCGGGTCCGCAGTTGATCGAACCTTATTAGAACGCCCAGAACGGGTGGCGCATCACGCAACCCGTTT
>JAFMHE010000146.1 GCA_017854675.1 Paracoccaceae bacterium
AGCGCCACGGTGCGCGGCAAGGATTTATGCGTCTCGATCAATTCCTGCGCCTGAATTGCGCCGTCTTTCATCGCAAAAGCGGTGGGCATGCGGAACGGGTCAAACGCGTGGATGTTGCGGCCCGTGGGCAGAATTTCAGGCGCCCGGATCACGTCGCCACCGGGAACGGGGCTGATGAACTGTGCGTTCAGGGCACGCATCAAAGCGGGCAACTCGTGATCCTCAGCCAAAATCGCGTCAGTCTCGGCGCGGTGCTTGGCGTCCCTAAACTCCATCAGGTCCAGCATTTTGGTACGCTCTTCGGCGTCCAGTTTCTTGCCCACAATGTGCAGCCCGTCGGGGATCAGCGCATCTTCGGTCTCAAGCAGTTTCAGCCAAAGGGTATCGGGGTCGCTGCCGTCCATGTTCACGGCGTCAGCCTGCGATGTGATCAGCTGGATCATATCGTCGCGCGCGGGGTCATCGCCGGGCATCGAACGCCAACGCTGCATGCTGTCCTTGAGGTCCGCCAGCCCGCGATAGAGGCCCGCAGCCTGCAACGGCGGCGTCAAATACGTGACGGTCACGGCATTGCTGCGGCGTTTGGCCAGCGTCGCCTCGGACGGGTTGTTGGCGGCATAAAGATAGATGTTGGGGATGTTGCCCATCATCCGGTCCGGCCAATCGGCACCGCAAAGACCGTTCTGTTTGCCCGGCATGAATTCGAGCGCGCCGTGCATGCCGAAATGCAGCACAGCATCTGCTTTGATGTCGTGTTTGATGTACTGGTAAAACGCGTTGAACGCGTGCGTGGGGGCAAATCCGCCCTCGAACAACAGGCGCATCGGGTCGCCTTCATAGCCGAACGTGGGCTGCACGCCGACGAACACCTTACCGTAGGTCGCACCGAGGACGAAGACTTCGCGGCCGTTTGATTGTTTTTTGCCCGGGGCAGGGCCCCAAACGGCCTCAATCTCGTCCAGCCAGGGGGTGCGCGCGACGATCTGGTCGGCGGAAACGGTGGCGGCGATGTTGGCCTCTTGGCCGTATGTCTTGGCGTTGCCGTTCAGGATCTGTTCGCGCAGGATGTCCACGGTTGCGGGGGGTGTCAGGTCATAGCCCTCATCCGCCAAACGGTGCAGCGTGTTGAACAGGCTCTCGAACACCGCAAGATAGGCGGCAGTCCCAACCGCACCCGCATTCGGAGGAAAGCCGAACAGAACGATGGCAAGGCTCTTGTCGGCATTCTCGCAGCGGTGCAAACGACCCAGCAGGTCGGCTTTCTCGGCCAACGCCTCGATCCGCTCCATGCACGGCGCCATTGCCTTGTCGGAACTGACAGAAGGGCAGTTATAGCTACATCCACTGCACCCTTCGGTGCCGTGACGGCCCGCAAAAACGGTCGGGTTGGTCGCGCCGTCAATTTCAGGCAATGCGATCAGAATGGTGGATTCAATCGGGCTGAGGCCCTGATGCCCGGTCGCCCACTGGTTCAGCGTCTGGAACTCAAGCGGTTGTGCTGCAAGGTAGGGCACATCGAGCTTTTCAAGCGCCTCAACCGCGGCAGGGCTGTCATTATAAGCAGGCCCGCCCACAAGGCTGAACCCGGTCAGGGACACCATGGCATCCAGACCGTGGAAATAGGCGTCAATCGCAGGGCGGCCATCAAGACCACCGGCAAAGGCGGGGATCACACGCATGCCGCGTGCCTCGAACGTGCGCACAACATGATCGTAATGCGCGGTATCACCGGCCAGAATATAGCTGCGCAACATCAGGACGCCGACGGTCGGACCGTCGCCCTTGATCGGCAGATCGTTGATATCCGTCACGATGCCTTTGGCAGGCAGATCGGGGTGATACAGACCCACTTCGGGATATTCGATCGGCAGGTCAACTTGCGTGCCCATCCATTCGGGGCGCGACGTGGCATAGCGCGACAGGATAAACCGCACCATGGATTCGATGTTTTCGTCCGACCCACCCAGCCAGTATTGCATGGACAGGAACCATGCGCGCAGGTCTTGGGATTTGCCGGGAATAAGCCGCAGAATTTTAGGCAAACGGCGCAACATCTTGGTCATGTCACGACCAGAAGAGCCGGGTTTGCTCGAGGGTTTCAGCTTTTTCAGCAGACCCATCACGCCAGAGGCAGGGCGCGACATGTCCAGATCGCCCATGCGGGTCAGTTGCACGATCTCCTGATCGGCGATGACGTTGATCATCGCGTCACAATTCTCGCGACGGGCCTTGAGATCGGGCAGGATGGCATGCACCTGATCTTCAAGAAAGATCACGGACGTGACGATGATGTCGGCGGTTGCGATATCCGCCTTTGCAGCCATCAGCGCCTCCGGGTTCTTTTGCCATTCGGCAGAGGCATGAATAATCACCCGAAGCCCGTCAAAGTCCTGTGCCAAACGCGGTGCTACGCGCGCGGCAGGGCCGGCGGCGTGACGGTCCAGCGTCAGCAGAACGATGGTGTAGGGCTTATGGCTCAATTCATCGCGCATAATGAGCCTTCGCTTCGTATAGCGTGTCGATGCTGATCTCGTGCAGGCCCTTTTCAACCGCATAGCTTTCGGTATTCCGCCGCGCTTTGCCCCGAACAAAGAAAGGGATTTTCTTCAATTCGCGTTCAGCCGTATCAAGCCAGATGACCTCGCCTGACACTTCGCTTTCTTTTTGGCCTGAAATATTTTGGGGTGTCTGAGGGGCTAGCCCCTCATCCGCGAACGCAGGTTCGCGGTGCGCGCTCGGGCTGGGCGCATGGCCGCCATGATGTGACGGACCCGCCGCGTCATTGAATTCAAAATCCTCGCGGAACATGTGCAACAGATGCTCTTCCAATCCCATCACCAGCGGGTGAATCCAGGTGTCAAAGATCACGTTCGCGCCTTCAAACCCCATTTGCGGTGAATAGCGGGCCGGGAAATCCTGAACATGGACCGGCGCGGAAATCACCGCGCAGGGAATGCCCAGACGCTTGCCGATGTGTCGCTCCATCTGGGTGCCAAGGATCATCTCGGGTTGCAGCGCCTCAATCGTGCGCTCGACCTCCAGATAATCGTCGGTGATCAACGCCTCTAGCCCGTATTCCTTGGCCAAGGCACGCACCGGGCGGGCTTGTTCGCGGTTGTAGCAGCCAAGCCCGGCGACTTCGAAACCCATCTCGTCACGCGCGATACGCGCGGCGGTCAAGACGTGGGTGCCGTCGCCAAAGATAAAGACGCGTTTGCCGGTGAGATATGTGCTGTCAACCGAACGCGACCACCAGGATTGGCGCAGACGGTCGGTGTCGATGGGGGCTGTCGCGCCTGAGAGGGTGCGGACCTCGGTGATAAAGTCATGCGTGGCACCTGCGCCGATGGGGACGACCTTGGTGTAGGGTTGTCCAAATGTCTTTTCGCAGTGGCGCGCGGCCTGTTCGCCGGTTTCGGGGTAGAGCAATACATTGAAATGCGCCTGACCCATCTTGGCGATATCGGCGGGGGTCGATCCCATGGGGGCGGTCACGTTGACCTCGATACCCAGTTCATAAAGCAGGTTTGTGATTTCCTGAACATCATCGCGGTGGCGGAAACCAAGCGCGGTAGGGCCGATGATATTGCAGCTGATCCGTTCCGTTTTCGCCATTGGTTTGGCGAGGTGGCGCACGATCTGCAGGAAGGTTTCATCCGCGCCAAAGTTCTCTTTGCGCTGGTAGCTGGGCAGTTCCAGCGGGATCACCGGAATGGGCAGGCCCATGGTTTCGGCCAGCCCTGCAGGATCGTCCTGGATCAACTCAGCGGTACAGGACGCGCCGACGATGATCGCCTCTGGTTGGAACCGGTCATAAGCGTCCTGGCAGGCGCGCTTGAACAAGCCTGCGGTGTCTGATCCCAGATCACGGGCTTGGAATGTGGTGTAGGTGACAGGCGGGCGGTGATCGCGGCGCTCGATCATGGTGAACAGCAGGTCCGCGTATGTATCGCCTTGGGGGGCGTGCAACACGTAGTGCAGGCCCTTCATACCGGTCGCGACGCGCATGGCGCCAACGTGCGGCGGGCCTTCATATGTCCAGACGGTCAGTTTCATCGTGCGACCTTCCGGAGGCGCTGCCCGTCGTTCATTGGCCTTGAAACAATGGCGCCCAACGAACGACCCCCCGAAATACTTAAGGCCAAAATGAAAGAAGTACGGGTCATTCTGCGGCGATCCCTTTTTGGGCGGACGCGGTTGCGCCTGCGTGGTTCAGGATGCCTTTGCGGCGCAGGGGGCGGGCGAAAAGCGCTGCCAGATCACCGGCTTGTTCGTAGAAATGCACAGGTGTGAACACCAGTTCGATGGCCCATTTGGTGGACAGGCCTTCTGCTTCAAGCGGGTTGGCAAGGCCGAGGCCGCAGACCGTCAGGTCGGGGCGGGCAGCACGGCAGCGGTCGAGTTGCAGGTCGACGTCTTGCCCTTCGGAGATTTGCGGGCCTTCCGCAATCAGGTCCAGATCAGGGCCGTGGATCCCGTCGTGGATATAAGGCATGCCGATCTCGATCGCGCTCATCCCGCATTCGCGGGTCAGGAAGCGGGCAAGAGGGACTTCGAGTTGGCTGTCGGGAAAGAAGAAAACCGATTTGTCTTGCAGCGGTGCAGAGGCTTGGGCGATGGCAGCGCGGGCGCGGCGGCGGGGCGCGTCAGTGACGGCTTTGAACGTCTCGTCTGACACGCCAAATTCTGTTGCGATGGCAGTAAGCCAAGCGGTTGTGCCCTCATCACCAAAAGGGAAAGGGGCGGCCAGATGGCGTGCGCCGCGACGTTCCAGTGCGGCATGTGTGTCCGCGAGAAAGGGTTGGGTCAGCGCGAATACCGTGTTTTCACCAATGCCCATTTCGGCGTCGATAGAGCGGGCAGGCAGGACGCGCACAGGTCCGACACCCAGACCGTCGAGCAGGGACAGCATCTGATCCTCGACCACATCGGGCAGCGCGCCGACGACCAGCAGTTCGCGGGCGTCAGAGGCTGGCAAGACCGGGACCATCGCGGCGAGGCAGGCATCTTCGCCTTGGGTGAATGTGGTTTCAATGCCGGAGCCGGAATATTCCAGCACGCGGACCTTGGGCGCGAATTGCTGTGTCAGGCGTTCGGCGGCACGGCTGAGGTCCAGTTTGATCACTTCGGACGGGCAGGAGCCGACAAGGAACAGCTGGCGGATGTCGGGGCGGCGCGCGAGCAGGGTCGCCACCTCGCGGTCAAGCTCGGTGTGGGCGTCATTCAGACCGGCCAGATCTGATTCCTCAAGGATCGCGGTGCCGAATCGCGGCTCTGCAAAGATCATCACGCCCGCCGCCGATTGCAAAAGATGCGCGCAGGTGCGTGAACCAACCACCAGAAAGAACGCGTCCTGGATTTTGCGGTGCAGCCAGATGATGCCAGTCAGGCCACAAAAAACTTCGCGTTGGCCGCGTTGTTTAAGGACCGGTGATGTGCGGCAGCCGAGGCTGGGAGGAGGCGTGAATTGTTCGGTCATGCGGGCACCTCTGCTTGCATTGCGGGGGTGTCAGCGGCGGCGGCCTGAAGGCGCGCCATCCGCAGTTTCCAGATGAATTGGCCTGCGTTCACGACGTAGGTCGCATAGGCCGCCAGCGCGATGATCATCAGGGTCATTGGCGCCATGCCGCCCCAGAAAAGGCCATAAATATATAGGGTGTGAAGGGCGATAACGCCGAAACTGAAGACGTCCTCCCAAAAGAAGGCGGGTGCGAACAGCCATTGGCCAAACACCACTTTTTCCCAGATCGCGCCGGTCACCATGATCAGATACAAAAAGCCGGTCTTGATCACGATGGACCATGTCGCCGCTGTATAGCCGTCACCGTTGAACAGATAGCGCAGCACCAGACCGAGCGAGATCAGGAATACCAGAAACTGGATCGGGGCCAGAATGCCCTGAACCAACGTCCACACAGAACTGTCACGGCGCGCTTTTTGATCGGGCGTGTAGAGAGGGTGCGCACCAAGATTCGGTGTGTGCGTAGATGTCATTGTCCCCTCCTGAGTCTGGTTGTTGAAATAAAATCTGGCAGGAAGATCGCATAGTGTCAACTTTAACTTACACATCCGGCTTGCAATAAATTGGAGAGAGAATGTAAGAATTCTCCTTCTTTTATTGGAAAAAATCATGTAGGTGTGTCACACTGTCAATATTATTTGACATTCGTGCGGCATGGCTGGACCCTGCCTGCACTTTCTGCTTTATAGTGCACAAGTATTCGTGCGCCCTGTCAGGAGACAGAGATGCAAAGAATCCAGCGATTAGGTCATACGCAAGCCCATGATGAGGTGAGCCGTGTCGTATTAAAGGCGTTGTCGTATGTGGCGCCTACGCTGCAGCAAGGAGAGTATGTGCGTAAGCCATTAGAAAGCTATCTGTCGCAGCTATTTGATGCGCTGCTAAAGCCCGGACTTGATGGATTGAACGATGTAATCAGCGGCATGCGCAAGGCCCACATAGGCAATGCGGTGATTGTTGATCGCTATGTGCCGACGCTGGCCGATCGGCTGGGCGATGCATGGGCTGAAGATACGCTTGATTTCGCCGCTGTGACCATAGCAACAGCGCGGTTGCAAGCTTTGGTAAAGCGGCTTGAGCTGGCGTGGGAAGCACCAGAAGGGGCAGTTGGCGATATTCGTCCTGCCTGTCTGGTCGGTGTTCCGCTGGGTGTGCAGCACACGCTTGGCTCTACGATTTTGGTCTCGCAGTTGAGGCAAAAGGGCGTTTACGTGCAGTTTTCACTGGAACTTTGCTGTGACAGCTTGCGTGAAGAAATGCGCAGGCAATCGTTTGCGGCGGTCATGCTGTCGGTATCAAGCAAGGACCATCTGGATCTGGCGCGCAGCCTTGTCGCGTGTTCCCATGCCGAAAGCCGGAGCACGCCGGTCATTATTGGTGGTGCCGTTTTGGAAGACGTGGCGGATATTCTTGAATACACAGGTGCGGACTTTGCGACGTCAGATGTTGGCGAAGCGATGACATTCGCGGGCATGGCGACCACCCAGATCCCTATCGCCGGTGTGGGCTTTGCAAGCGGGGTAATACGCCGATGATGTCGCAAGGTGAAATGACCTGGACCAGCGGTTTGATCCCGATGATCGAACCCGAAATTGTCACAGAAATAATCTCGCGGATTGCGGATCTGGCGCTTGTTGTGTCCGCCAAGGGTATTGTGTTGGGTGTGCTCAGCAACCCCAATTCCAAGATGAAACTGGGTTTTTCCCGCTGGGAGGGTCAGCCGCTGGCAGACCAGCTTGGCAGTGATTCGGTTGCAAAGTTCGAAGAAAGGCTTGCCGCGTTTCTGAATGACGACGATATTGCCGTCCGCCCGGTCGAACTGAACCACAAGGCAAGCGCGGATCAGCAGGCATTCCCGATTCGGTACAGTTTTCACAGGATCGGCACCGATGGTGCGTTGCTGATGCTGGGTCAGGATCTGCGGCCTGTCGCCGAGATGCAGCAGCAATTGGTTGCGGCCCAGATCGCGCTTGAAAAAGACTATGAGGCGCAGCGCGAATACGACACGCGTTTGCGGGTTTTGATGGCAACCAGTTCAGAAGGCGCGGTGTTTATGTCCGCCGCGACCGGCAGGATCGTTGATTGCAACGGGGTTGCGGTCGCGCTGTTTGGTCAGACGCGTGACAATCTGATCGGTGCGACCTTGTCAGAATTCCTTGCGGCGGGTGGCGATGAGAACGTGATGAACTCGCTGGCCCAGATTGCGGGCAGCCAATCGGTTCAGGACGTCACATTGCGCACGAAATCAGGCCGCGATCTGACGGTGCGGCCGACAGTTTTCCGCGCCACCGGCGAGCAGATGCTGCTGTGTCATGTGACGAACGCACAAGGCACGTCAGCGCGCGCTGATGCGCTTGATGATCATCTGACGGGACTGTTTGAAAGCGGGCCGGACGGGATCGTATTTATCAACAAAGCGGGCGTGATCCTCAGCGCGAACAACGCGTTTATGGGCCTGACAGAAGTGGTGAATTCGCAGTCGGTGCGGGGCCGGAATATTGCCGATTATCTGGGCCGTGGATCTGTCGATCTGAATGTGATCAGTGAAAATGCGACACGTACCGGTGCGATGCGGCTGTACGCGACGCGCTTGATCGGGGAACATGGCGTTGAAATCCCTGTTGAAATTGCAACCACGATGTTGAACGCGGGTGATAGCACGGTGTTCACAATGGTATTGCGCGATGCAAGCCGTGCGGAAATGGTGCGCAAGTCGCAGCCGCAAATATCCGATGCCGACATGCGGTCTGTGATTGAATTGATCGGGACGCAGACGCTTAAGGGTATTGTGGCCAAGACGACGGATGTGATCGAGAAAATGTGCATTGAGACAGCGGTCGAGTTGACCTCGAACAACCGCGTTGCCGCAGCCGAAATGTTGGGCCTGTCGCGTCAGTCGCTTTATGTCAAATTGCGCAAGTATAATCTTTTGAAGAAAGAGCCGGCCGAATAGACACGCGGCGCGCAGGCGAAACCATCAAAGAAGTCGGTGTAAAACACCGGTCGGGGCCTGCTCCTGCCGGTTTTTATTGGATTCACAAGGGCCGTTGTGACGGTTTCCGCTATCTCAGTTTAATCAGTTCTTTTCTGAGGGCTTGTGTCGGTGTCCGACATCCCAGACACATTCTGG
>JAFMHE010000147.1 GCA_017854675.1 Paracoccaceae bacterium
CGCCCAAGACAAGCGGGTCAAAGGGTTTACTGATCACCGCCAGTGCGCCTGCGGCGCGCAGTGCGTCCTGCTCGGACTGGCGGGTCCGGGCCGTCATAAAGATCGCGGGCACGTGCACCAGATGGTCCATCTCGCGAAATGCCTCTAGCGCTTGTGTACCGCTCATCCCCGGCATCATCAGATCCAACAGGAAAACATCCGGCGTCATGTGCTGAACCTTGATCAGCGCCTCTTCACCAGACCCGCATTGCACGACCTCAAAGCCCCCCGAAAGGCCAAGCGCCATCAACGCAATTTCGCGAATGTCCGCGTCATCTTCAACATGCAATAACTTGATCATCTAATCTTGGTATCCAAAAATACAGGTCAAGCAGAACGCTCCATTCCGCCTGCAACATGGGCTGCGACCACGTCAAGTTCCGTGCGTGTCTTGATCAGATATGCCTCGATACGAGGGTCCTGTTTGCGGTCAGGATCTGCAGACAGGCCCAGAATTCGAACGCCAGGATTGTCCCGAAATATGTCATCAAGCAGATTCTCCGCGTCACCATCGGGAAGCGCCCAGTCAATAATTATGACGTCGATATTACCCTGCATCGCCGAGATCGCGTCGCGAGCTTCTGCAAGTGTCGCGGCATGGGTCACATCCGCGGCATCTGCCAAACCCGATTGAACGACCTCGGCAAAATCAATATCGCCCTCAATGTGAAGAACGCTCTGTCTTGCGCCTAAGCCCGACGGATGCGCTTGGTTTCGCAGGTCGGCCCTCTCGCTTTGATCCACGGAAACCGGATAGCTGAACCAAAAACGGGTCTTTTCATCCGGTGTGCTGTCAAAGCCAATTTGCCCATCATGGCGTGCCACAATCTGATGCGTGATGTTCAAGCCCAAGCCTGTCCCACCCTTTGCCCGCGTGTCCGATGCGTCAGCCTGCGAAAATGCCTCAAAGATGCGGGGCTTGAAACTCTCGGGGATGCCCGGGCCAGTGTTTTCAACCTCGATCAGAATCCGGCCTTCAATCTCGGATATCCGCACGACAATCTCGCTTGGGGACGTCGAATACTTGCAGGCATTCGAAATGAGGTTCGTTAGAACTTGCTTGGTGCGGCTCGCGTCGGCGCTTGTCCAAAACGGTCTGTCGGGAAAATCCATTCGGATCGCATTGTCATGTTCCTGCGCAAAGGGAGACATCTCTTTCAGAGTGCTTGAAACCAGATCGCGCATGTCACAAGTGACGAATTCAAACGGCACGTCACCGGACGAGATTTTCTCAAGGTCCAGAATGTCGTTCACGATCGCAGCAAGGCGGTCTGTATTAGAGCGGGCAATCTCAACGAGGCGCTTGCTGCCGGGCGATAGATCTTTCCCATTTGCCGCATGGATCAGCCCAAGCGCCCCTTTGATAGAGGTCAAGGGCGTGCGCAATTCATGACTTACCGTAGAAACAAATTCGCTTTTTACTTGTTCGATTTCTTTTCGATCTGTGATATCATTCACTTGAGCAATGAACATGTTCCGGTGCTCATTCTTGTCGTAGTTCCAGGACAGGTTGAACAATCCCCAACGGTCTTCGCCGGACCTGTGCTTCACGCGGTGTTCGCCACGATAGACACCGAATTTTTCGGCATCGACCCTAGGCTTTAGCTTGGCATAGAGGTCCTGATAATCTTCGTCGGGCATAATATCCGATAAGCGTGTGTTATGCTTGAGATAGGCTTCATCCTGGCCACAAAGCACGCAGAACGCTTCATTGGCGCTATAGAATGCACCATCGGACGACATCAGCGCCATGCCTATCGGTGCCGCAGATACAACTTGGCGAAACCGTTGTTCGTTTTGTTCAAGCGCGTTGCGAGCATGCCGCAAATCAGTGATGTCCGTTTGGGTGCCGATGACACGCAAGGCTTGCCCGTCGTCATCGCGCTCTGCGACAACGGCATCCGAATGCATCCAACGCCATGCCCCATGGGGAAAGATACCCTAAACTCAACGGACGAGCGGTGGATTTTGCCAGTCCAGTTCTCCATGTTCGCTTTATCAAGAAACTTGACGTCGTCGGGATGAATCCGGGCACGCAAGAGAGCCTGTAGATCATCGTCGTTGTGCTGCGCAGGATAGCCCATGATTTCAAGCCAAGTGGCAGAAAAGTCAGACGTCTCGCTAACCATATCTATGTCAAAAACACCGATGCGCGACCCCGCGAGCGCCATATCATAGAGTGTCTTCGTCTTTTTCAGTTCATTGACGGCTTCGATTTCACTGCTCAGATTACGTACAATAGCGGTCACGCGCTCTTCACCATCCGAAGTCAACCACCGGCTGTATCCAACGTCCAAAAACAGCAATTGGCCCGATTTCGTGGTGCCCGTCGCATTATATTCGGTATCTGAAGAAACATCAGCAACTTTGCGGGTCAACTGAGAGAACCTCAGTGTGGCGATCTGTGCTGCGGCATAACCAAAACACTGCTGTGCAGCCTGATTTGCAAACAGGATCTGATCATTTGCTTTCAGGACGAAAACAGGGGTAATCGCATTTTCAACGATTGCGCGGTTCTCTTGTTCGCTGGCGGCAAATTGTTTCGCTCTGAGTATCGCGATTTCACTGAGCGTATCGGCTCTTATGCTTTGGTTTCTAATCGAAAACCCCAACATACCGGTAACCGCAAAGCCGCTAAGCAAAATCGCCAGCGGAACTTCGTTTCCAACGCCTGTGTCAAACGCTTTTGTGCTGTTAAATGCCACCAGCCACTCACGTCCAAACAGGTTAATCCGCTCAAGGGATTGAAACCGGCGCCTTCCGATATTAGAGTCGGAACTCTGGAAAATCAGTAGATCTGCATTGCGCTCTGCGCCGTCGTAGACAGCAATATCATACGCTCGGCCTTGATCCGGCGTGAGCCCATTCAGAAGATTCACACCGACAAAAGGCGCATACACCCAGCCAACAAAAGGACCGCGCACCAATGCGCCCTCGGAGGTTTCAAGCTTCTGGTGAAAGACGGGCAAAAGCAATAAAAATCCAGGTTGTCGCGTGCTGTCCTGAACCAAAAGTATCCGCGGCGTCAATTGGGGCAATCCGGTTGCCCGCGCTTGCTCGGCCGCTTCGCGACGCCCTTTTTCAAAGCTGATATCCAAACCAAGCGCTTGCTCGTTCGACACAAAAGGAGAAATACGTTCGATGATAAACCGCTCCGGCCCATCGGTCTCTGGCTTGATCGTCAGTCGTTCCTCACCGATCGTATCAAGTTTTTCGTAAAACGCATCCTCTTGCCCGGCAAGGATTGGGGTAATCAGGCCGATCCCGTTGATGCCCGGAAGATACTCTGCGATCTCCAGCGTCGAGACGTATTTGGAAAAATCGTCGCGGCTCACGATGTCGGCAGACGTCAAAAGTGCAGCGGCGCCATTGAGGCTTTGTAAGTACGTCGCCATCCTGGCCTTAAGGCTTTTGACACCGTCATCAGCAAGCCGATGGAACTGATCTTCGGCAGTCTTTGTGGCCGAGTGCTGTGAATAGAAAAACAACCCTAGCGTTAGCATCAGGCAACCGCAAATGAGGGCTATTTCCAACCGTTTCACAGATGATCTACCTTCGCTCCTTGGGGCCGATGACGTTGAATCACGGCGAAAAACTACTGCCGTTCTGGTTGTAGATGCAGTTCCCCACCCGTTTTGCGGGAAAACGTGATAAAAAGTCCAACGTTATTATGATCCGCGCTCATCTAAAATCCGCGTGCATCTGCGGAATTTATTGATGGGCATAACGAATGACATAAAACCATCAACCTCGTGAAACCGACCCCAAAACCATACGAACCTCATCGCATCACTGTATTAATAAACAGTTCACAGGCACCACCAACCCAAGCTCAATGGCTACCAACCGGTGCTTCTGGCCCCTGATTTCATCCTTCAGAGAGGCAAATAGTGCGCAAAAGAGCAACTATGCTTAACAAGACCACCAATTTACCAAGTTTTTCTTCCAATAACGCGGCGTTAATGGCAGTCAGTTAGGTGTATAAGGCGCAGTTGATTCACTGTTGCCACAAGAAATTTTTTGGTGCCTTTTTCGCGCCACCCAGACCTAAAGACTGAAAGTAAGCGCAATGACTTTAAGAAACAGATCAATAAAAATGACTGCTATTGCCTTTTTTGTTGCGGCTTTCAGTCCAGTGTCGGCAACTGCAGAAAGCCTGTCAGCAGCCGTTCGGCAAGCAGTAACCAAAAACCCCGCGGCGCAAGCAGCCGATGCTGACGTGCGTGCAACACTTTTCGAGTTGTTGGAACTCAAAGGCGAATACCAACCAGAGGTTATGCTATTTGGTGAAGCCGGTGCGCAGATTGTGGACAATCCTTCGTCGCTTTCCGCTGCCGACAACGGAGAACTACGCGGGACGGCGCAGATTGGCGTCGGCGTAGAATATACTTTGTTTGATGGCCACCGCCGCGAGAATCTTGTTTACCGGAACGCAACCCGCCTTGATGCCAGCATTCTGCGCGCCATGGACGCGTCTGAAACTCTCGCGCTGAACGCAGTCGAGGCTTACATTGACGTTATGCGTTTGCGCGGCTTGTCACATCTTGCAGCGCAGAACATTGCGCGCCACGAAGAAATCGGTTCTCAGGTTGGGGAACTGGTTGAGGGTGGACGTTTACCGACCAGTGACGGTTTTCTGGTAGATGACCGCATTGCTGCCGCAAAAGATGCCAAAATTGGCGTCGATCAGTCCCTTGCCAATGCCATCGCCCGCTACATTCGCGTGGTCGGCCACAAACCCGGCGGGAACATGAAAGTCCCGGGCGTAAAATCGGTCCCGAAAGACCTGAGTTCTTTCCAGAATGAGGCTGTGCGCAACAGTTTCCGCGTCCGCGTCGCGGATAAAGTTGCCCGCGAAAGCGTCTTTGAAGGGAACATCAAAAAATCGGCCCGTGCGCCAAGAGTTACGTTGAACGGCGGCGTTACCTACGGCGTGAACCGGGATGGCAATTCATCCAACCGCGCGGACGCCTTTGTCGGCGCACGGATGAACTGGACGCTATATAATGGTCGTCGACCTGCGCAATCCGCCGGCATTCAGGAACGCACCCGTCAGGCAGAGCTCGAGCGCCGCGTTGCCGCCGATGAAGTCCGCGAACTGACGGCCCGCACGTGGAATGCCTATCTAAAGAACGGCAAACGCAGCCGCTTGCTGGACGAACAATTGCGCGCGAACTTTTCGATTGTACGGCAATATCGTGACGAGTTGGCAGCAGCAAAACGATCCCTCATTGACTTGCTCGAAGCCGAACGCACAGTGTTCAACGTGAAGTTCCAGAAGGCCAGCGCGGATGCTGCGTTGACGTTCAGTCGCTACCGCATGCTTGCCGCACGCAGCCGTCTGGCAGAGCACTTTGGTGTGTCACCTGCAAATGTCCTTTTTGCGCCCGACTACGAACAACGTGCGCTTCAATCCCCCAAGGCAGCGGTCTTTAACACGGTTGTTGAACCCCTGAAATGACCCCGGCGGGTAAGCTTGACGCGCCCGTAGCACCGGCAACAATTGTGCCGCCCGCTGCGTCTGATCCCGGCGCGCATCCCGGTCTGGTTGTGGTCGCATGGTTTGCGCGTGCGCTGAACCAACCCTATTCCGAAGCGTCCGTGCTGAACCGCCTGCCAAGCGATCCGGACCCAACCGACAGGCCAATGATGGCCCGCGCGCTGGACACAATCGGGCTGCGGTCAAAACTGGTTATCCGCGACATCAAACGCATTGACCCGATTGTGCTGCCTTGCGTTGTCTTCAAGAAAAAGACCGGCGCGCCAATTATCCTGCAACAGATCAGTGCCGACCGGAAGACCGTGCAGGTCATCGATTTTGACGATGGCCCGTTTGAACAAGAACTGCGCATCAACGCCCTGCGGCGCATGACAGATGGCAATGCCATGCTGATCACCCCCGAAGGCGACCGCGCCGAAAGCCTGATGTCGCCAGAAGCGCGCGCATTGGGCAGACCATACCGCCATTGGTTCTGGACCCCGTTCTGGGCAAACTGGGGCATCTGGGTTCAGATTATCCTCGCGGTATTCGTGATCAACCTGCTCAGCGTGGCGCTGCCTTTGTTCGTGATGAACGTCTATGACCGTGTGATCCCGAACCTTGCGTATGTCACGTTATGGACGCTGGCGATGGGCGTGGTGATTGCGATGGGGCTGGACCTTGTGCTGCGGATATTGCGCAACGGGATGCTGGAAACGATTGGCAAGCGCGTCGACGTCAAGGCCGCCACAGGTATCTTTCGTCAGGCGATGAACGTGCGTCTGCTGGACCGTCCCGGCGGGGCGGCGGGCATCACCAACAATATCCGCGATTTTGAGATGGTCCGCGAATTCTTTGCCTCCTCCACCTTTATTTCCTTGATTGATTTCATGTTCATCGGTGTCTTTATCGCCGTGCTGTTCATGATCGTGGGGCCGCTCGCCTATGTTCCACTGGTCGCTGTGCCGGTGGTGATCGTGATGGCCCTGATCGCTCAGATCCCCATCGGGCGCACCGTTGAAAAGGCCCAGCAGGTCGCCACAAAACGTCATGTGGTGCTGGTTGAATCCCTTTTTGGGATCGAAACCGTCAAAAGCCTGAATGCAGAACCGGTGATGCAGCGTGAATGGGAAAAGGCAGTCGCGCAATCTGCGCTGATTTCGGGGCGGACGCGCTTTTGGTCCAACTTTGCAGTGACCGGCACCATGGTCGTCACCCAAGCGGTCAGCGTCGGCATCATTGTCTGGGGCGTGTTTCTGGTCGCCGATGCGCAGATCACAGTAGGCGGCCTGATCGCGGCGAATATTCTGGCGGGTCGCGTACTGGCACCACTTGGCAACATCGCACAAACCCTGTTTCGGGCGCAGCATGCGATCAAATCAATGCGCGCGCTGTCGACCTTTATGAAGCTGCCTGTTGAGACTTCTGATGTTGTTGCAAACAACCTGAGCGTCACAAAGGGCGAGATCGAGTTTCGCGATGTCACCTTTACCTATCCAGACGCGCCGATCGCGTCCGTCAACGGTGTCTCTCTCAAGATCGGGGCTGGTGAAACAGTCGCGCTTTTGGGTCGGGTCGGATCCGGCAAAAGCACACTGGGCAAACTGTGCAACGGTCTGATTTCGCCGCAATCGGGCATCATCTTGATTGATGGTCAGGAGATCGGCCAATACGATCCGGCCGAGTTGCGCGAGGGCGTGGCCTACCTTACGCAAGACACGGATCTTTTCACCGGCAGCATCCGCGAAAACTTGTTGATTGGACGGCCCAACGCCACCGAGGACCAGATCGCGCGCGCGCTTTATTATGCCGGGATGGATGTGTTCATCTCTGAAAATCCCGAAGGCCTGCACCAGTTCATCGGTGAAAAAGGCAACCGCCTGTCGGGCGGGCAACGTCAGGGATTGGCCATCGCGCGTCTGGTCCTGCGCAATCCCAAGGTCGCGTTTCTGGATGAACCGACCAGCGCCATGGACCAGCAGATGGAGGCAATCATCACAACCCGACTGGGTGAATTGGCCCGCGAGGGCATGGGATTGATCCTATGCACGCACCGCCAGTCGCTGGCCAATATTGCCACGCGCGTTATCGTTATGGACAAAGGCAAAAAGGTGCTGGACGGTGCCCGCGAAGAGGTCGCAGCCCAATTGCGCGCCGCCGCCGCCAAAGCAAAGGCGGGTTAAGCGATGTTCCGCAATGGCCAGGACAACGAATTTATCAACGACATCTCCGGCGCTGAACTGGTGGATCGCAATGGCACCCATTGGAAGTTGCTGATGGTCATCATCGGCGGCATCGCAGCCTTTATGACATGGGCGTATTTCTACGAGATCGAAGAGGTCACGCGCGGATTGGGCCGTGTCATTCCCTCGTCGCAGGTACAGGTCGTGCAGTCATTCGAGGGCGGTATCGTGCGGTCGATTGATATCGTTGAAGGGGACACTGTCGAGGCCGGTCAGGTCCTGATGCAGCTTGATGATACGCGCTCGTCCTCGCAGCAGGGCGAATTGCGCGAACAACAATCTGCGTTGCAGGCAGAAAAGGCGCGCCTTGAGGCAGAGGCGGGCATGGCGCGCGCCCTGATTTTTCCTGATGGCCTGATGGACACCAACCCGCTTGCAACGTTGGCCGAAACCGAAGTGTTCATGTCCCGCCTGCTCCAGCTTGATCAGGAACTCATCGTTCTGGACAACCGCCTGCTGCAACGGCGCGCCGAACTGGAGGAACTCGCCGGTCTGCGTGACAAGATCGCCTTTACCCTTGAGCCACTGGATGCCGAAATTGCGCTAAGCGAAGATCTCTTCCAACGCGGCGCCATTCCGCAAATCGAACTGCTGCGCCTGAAGTCACGCCGTGCCGAACTGGCCGGTGATCTGATCATCGCAGGCAGTTCAGAGCCGCGCATCCAAGCCAGCATCCGCGAGGCTGAAAGCCAGATCCAAGCAGCGCGCGCGTCCTATGTCAGCTCTGCCCGCGAGCGGTTGGCGCGCCTTCAGGTCGAACTGGCTGTGGTGTTGGAAACCCTGCGTGCGGCCGACGCGCGGGTCACCCGCACGGCCGTCCGCGCGCCCACACGCGGCACCGTCAACACAATCAATGTCGCGACGATTGGCGCAGTCGT